>JAJXZZ010000487.1 GCA_021779795.1 Acidobacteriota bacterium
AATCTCCGCATCGACGGGCTCACGCCGAACGACGCGCCGTTCTTCACGGCCGGGCGGGTCTACGTCGACTTCCCCTGGTGGCAGGTGATCGCGACGCGCGAGTTCTACGTCCGCTCGGTCCAGATGAGCGACTGGACGATGCAGATCGAGAAGTACGCGCACGGCAACAACCTGCCGCACCTCAAGCCCAGGGCGCCGTCGACGGGGCCGAAGCGCTTCACCACCACGGTGGCCTACCTGCACGCCTACCGCGGGCGGTTCACCTACATCGACCACGGCACGTGGCAGACGACGGCCAACAACCTGGACATCTACCTGCGCCACGACACGGGCCAGTACCTCGGCACGGCCTCCATCACCGCCGGGTCGGTGCAGATCAAGGACTACGCGCCGATGCGGGCCGACATGCGGGTGAAGTACCAGATCGACGGGTCGATCGTCCGGCTGCCCGAGATCCTCCTCGACACCGACGGCGCGGAGTCGCACGTGACCGGCCAGGTGGACATCGGCCACTGGCCCGAGATGACCTACCACGTGGACTCGCGCGTGAACCTGTGGCGGATGCGCGAGATCTTCTTCGCGGGCGCCTCGTGGCGCAGCCGCGGCGAGGCGCGGTTCGTCGGCACCTTCCACGTCTTCAACGGCGGCCACCTGCTCGAGGGGGACTTCACGAGCCCGCTCGCCCACGTGAACGAGTTCGCGTTCCCCGACCTGCGCGGCTCGCTCGTGTGGGAGCCGCACCGCTTCGAGGTCACCGACGCCACGTCGCGGTTCTACGACGGCACGGCGCGGTTCCAGTACCGGATGGCGCCGCTGTCCGAGCCGACGCCGGCCGTGGCCACCTGGCACGTGGCGTACCGGAACGTGGACCTGGCGCAGTTCTCGGACGCGGTGCGCCTGCGCGGCGTCCGGCTGCTCGGCCGCGCGAGCGGCGAGAACCTGCTCGAGTGGCCGCTCGGCGACTTCTCGGCGCACCGCGGCGGCGGGCGCATGACCGTCGTCCCCCCGCCCGACCGCGTGCTGCTCGGGCCGGCGCCGGGGCCGCAGGAAGCGGCGATCCACGCGGAAGGGCCGACCTACGGCCCCGAGCGCGACGTGTCGCGCTTCCCGGTGCCGACGCCGGTCGGCGGCGAGTTCAGCTACCGCGTCAGCCCCGACTGGCTCGACGTCGCGCCGAGCCACCTGGCGACCGAGCGGACCTACGTCGCGTTCGAGGGGCGCACGGCCTACGGCACCCGCTCGCGCTTCCCGTTCTTCGCGCGCAGCGCCGACTGGCAGGAGAGCGACCGGCTGCTCGCCGGCATCCTCACGGCGTTCGGGTCGCGGACCGGCGTCATCGCCGTCGGCGGGTACGGCGAGTTCCACGGGACGATGACCCGGTCGTTCCGGGAGCCGCTCATCCAGGGGGACTTCGCCGGCGACGACCTGCGGGCCTGGGACGTCGTCTGGGGGCGCGCGACGGGCCACCTGTCGATCCAGAACGGCTACGTGGACGTCGCCGGCGCCGAGGTGACGCGCGGGCCGTCGTCGATCCGGGCCGAGGGGCGGTTCTCGCTCGGCTACCCGCGCAAGGACGGCGGCGAGGAGATCGACGCCCGGTTCGTCATCACGGACCGGCCGATGGAGGACCTGCGCCACGCCTTCCAGCTGGACGACTGGCCGGTGAACGGCAGCCTGTCGGGAGAGTTCCACCTCTACGGCCAGTACACGCGCCCGTTCGGCTTCGGGCAGATGACGATCACCGACGCCTCGGCGTGGGGGGAGCCGTTCGACCGCGCCGTCGCGCCGGTGATGCGCTTCGAGGGGCAGGGCGTCCGGCTCGACGCCGTCGAGATCCGCAAGGGCCAGGGGAAGATCACCGGCGCGGCCTACGTGGGCTGGGACGGGACGTACTCGTTCAACGCGAACGGCGAGCACATCGCGCTCGGCACGATGGCGTCGCTCGAGTCCGGCCGGGCGGCCTGGTCCGGCCAGATGCGCTTCGAGGCCGAAGGCGCGTCCACCTTCAAGGCCCCCCGGTACACGGTGCAGATGCGGTCCGACGACGTCGGGTTCGCGGGCCAGCAGATCGGCGTCGTCGTGATCGGGCTCGACGTGCGCGACCGGCTGCTGATGATCCAGCAGCTCGAGGCCGCGGGGCTGGGCCTCTCCGGGTCGGGCGAGATCGAGATGTCGGAGCACACCGACGCCGAGCTGACGTTCCGGTTCAACCGGACGGTGCTCGACCCGTACCTGCGGGTGTACATGCCCCGGCTCTCCAACTACACGAAGGTCGTGGTGAGCGGGACCGTGGACCTGGTCGGCCAGCTGGCCAACTGGAACCGGCTGTACGCGAGCGCGACGGTCGAGCAGCTCTGGCTCACGCTGGGAGACCCGGAGCGGCGCAGCGACTACGTGCTGCGCAACGACGGCCCGATGCGGGTGACGTTCGAGAACAACGTGGTCCGCGTGGATCAGGTCGCGGGGGCCGCGCGCCCGGGCCTCCCGCCCGCGCCCGGCGCCGCCCC
>JAJXZZ010000488.1 GCA_021779795.1 Acidobacteriota bacterium
GTTCTCGACCTTGCCGAACATCGTCCGCTGGTAGAGCCACAGCATGTAGGCGGCGCCCAGGACGATGCCGCTCGCGGCGACGGCGGCCCACAGGCGGCTCACGGTGAAGATCCCCTGGAGGATCAGGAACTCGCCGATGAACCCGTTCAGCGACGGCAGGCCGATCGACGACAGCATCATGACGCCGAAGATCGCCGCGTAGCGCGGCATGACCTTCGACAGGCCCCCGTACTCGGAGATCTGGCGCGTGTGCCGCCGCTCGTAGACGATGCCGACGATGAGGAAGAGGGCGCCGGTCGAGATGCCGTGGTTGATCTGCTGGACGATGCTGCCCTTGATGCCGACCGGGTTGAGGGCGAACATGCCCAGCATGACGAGCGCCATGTGGCTGACCGAGGAGTAGGCGACCAGCCGCTTCCAGTCGCGCTGCGCCATGGCGACCAGCGCGCCGTAGATGACGCCGACGATCGACAGCACCGCGATCATGGGCACGAACTGGCGGCTGGCGTCGGGCAGGATCGGCAGGCTGAAGCGGATGAACCCGTACGTCCCCATCTTCAGGAGGACGGCCGCCAGGATGACGGACCCGGCCGTCGGCGCGTCGGTGTGGGCGTCGGGCAGCCAGGTGTGGAACGGGAACATCGGCACCTTGATCGCGAAGCCCAGGAAGAAGGCCAGGAACACCCACCACTGCAGGCTGGTGTCGAAGCCGTGCGACTGGAACTGGACGATGTCGAAGGTGTGCTGGCCGGTCAGCGGGTCGGTGTAGTTGTAGTAGAGCGCCAGGATGCCGAGGAGCATCACGACGCTGCCGGCCAGCGTGTAGAGGAAGAACTTGATGGCCGAGTAGAGCCGGCGGTCGCTGCCCCAGATGCCGATCAGGAAGTACATCGGGACCAGCATCACCTCCCAGAACAGGAAGAACAGGAGGAAGTCGAGCGAGACGAACGCGCCCAGCATGCCGCCCTGGAGGATGAGCAGGAAGATGTAGTACTCCTTCACCCGCTCCTTGATCGCGGTCCACGACGACAGCACCGCGATCGTCCCCATCAGCGTCGTCAGCAGGATCAGCAGGACGGCGAAGCCGTCCACGCCGAGGTGGTACTCGGCGCCGATGGACGGGATCCAGGCCGCGCGCTCGACGAACTGGTAGGCCGGGTTCGTCTGGTCGTAGTAGAACCAGAGCGGCAGCGACACCAGGAAGCCGGCGAACGCGAACAGGTTCGCGATCCAGCGGATGGCGTTCTCGCTGCGCTGGCTCACGAACATCAGCACGACGGCGCCGACCAGCGGCGTGAACAGGATCAACGACAGCAGGTGATTCATAGCTCGTTACCGGGCCAGGAGCAGGTACAGGCTCACGAAGGCAAACACACCGAACAACATCAGCAGCGCGTAGTTCTGGATCAGGCCGGTCTGCAGGCGCCGGAAGACGAAGCTGGACTCCTGCAGGATCGACCCGACCAGGTTCACGAGGCCGTCCACGATGTACTTGTCGAGGAGGCTCGAGAACCACGAGGTGAAGATCGTCAGCCAGCCCGAGCCGTTGACGGCGCCGTCCACGACGTTCCGGTCGAACGTCCAGAGGCCGTTGGCGCTCGCCATCGTGCCGCCGATGACCGTCGCGCCGTACAGCTCGTCCACGTAGTACTTGTTGGTCAGCACCCGGTGCGGCCCGGCGAAGCGCGCCTTGAGGTGGGCGGCGATCTCGGGCTTCCGGACGTAGAACCGCCAGGCCACCGCGATGCCGAGGAGGCCGACCAGCACCGACAGCGCCATCAGGCCCAGCTCGCCCGCCTCGGACACGGCGGCCGCCCCGCCCTCGCCGGCCGCCTCCGCGGCGGCGGGGGTCTCGACCTCCGCTCCGGGGTGCTGGAGCGGCGCCGCGGCGGCGAGGTCGGTCTCGCCGGCGGCCGCGACCGCCTGCGGCGGGTAGAAGCTCGGGTGCAGGAAGGCCTCGATCGCGTTGTCGCCGCCGAGCGCCCGGGGCACGCCGACGAACCCCGAGAGCGCGGCGCCCACGGCGAGCGCGACGAGGACGTAGCTCATCGCCTTCGGCGCCTCGTGCGGGCCGTGCCAGGCGCCGTGGCCGCCGTGGCCCGCGTCCTCAGCCGCGGCGTCGTGGCCGTGGCCGGCGTGACCGTGCGCCCACGCCGGCCCGCGGTAGGCGCCGAAGAAGGTCAGCGACATCAGCCGGAACATGTAGAAGGCGGTCAGCAGCGCGGCGAAGGTGCTGACGGCCCAGATGACCCGGTGGTGCTCGAACGCCTTGCCGAGGATCTCGTCCTTGCTGAAGAAGCCCGCGAAGGGCGGGATGCCGGCGATGGCCACCGTGCCGATCATCATCGTCCAGTAGGTGATCGGCATGTACTTCTTCAGGCCGCCCATCTTCAGCATGTTCTGCTCGCCGGCCATCGCGTGGATGACCGCGCCGCTGCAGAGGAAGAGGAGGGCCTTGAAGAACGCGTGCGTCATCAGGTGGAACGCGCCGGCCGCGAAGGCGCCG
>JAJXZZ010000489.1 GCA_021779795.1 Acidobacteriota bacterium
GCGCCGGCGAGCCGGCCTCGCCCGGCTGCGGCGTCAGCGGCCCGCCGCCCCTGGCGGCGTCCGCGTCGGCATAGGCCACGTAGCCCTTTCGGGCCCTGACGGTGACGCCGTTCCGTTTGACCCGGACCTTCAACGCGTGGAACTTCCCATCGGGCGGCTTCGAGCTGCGGAAGCCGACGATGTAGTAGCTGCTCGTGTCGCGGTCGATTTCGTCGAGCGCCTTCCCGAAATCGTTCTCGTTCCGGACCACGTACCCGCCGGTGTCCACCGCGAGGCTGTTTGGCCCGTCCGCGTTCGCCTCGGCGAAGCCGACGACCGCCATCTCCGGTTGCGACGGATACGCGGAGCTCACGAGATCGCCGCTGCGACCGAGTCCCCGGGTGTCGATCGAGTAGATCCGCACCGAGGCGCGCGCGGCCCGGCCGACGACGTCCCGAAGGTCGGCCCAGGCGTCCTCGGTGAAGAACCCGTCGCTCAGCAAGATGAGCGTCTTGCGCCCGGGCAGCCTGGCGAGCCCGTTCGAGATGGCCGCCACCGTGTTGAGCGTCTGCTGGCCGGTCAGGCGAGCCTGGTTGACCAGCTGCGTCGCCTTGGTCTGCACCTGCGTTTCGGCCATGCGGCTGCTGCCGCGGCAGTCGTCCGGCTGGTCCCGGCACGCGCGCGCGACGACGTCGTCGAGCACGTACGGCCCCGGGTTGAAGCCGGGCTCGTTTCGCGTCACCTTCAGGGCCTCGAGCACGTCCACGAACCGCGGCCACGTGCGGAGTTCAATCGCCAGGTCGCTGCCCTCCGGCGCGGCCCTGAGCCCCTGGACAGCCGCCACCAGTTCGTCGCGCGAGCTGGTGAGCCGATTGTTCACCATCTTGCTGGCGTCCACGATGCCGCCGACGTCCCCCTGCCGGAAGTCGTTCTCGAGAAACGCGACCGCGGCTTTCTGGATTCGATGGAACCCGCCGGGCTGGATGTGCGCCTGGTCGAAATAGAGCACGAGGATCCGTTGAACCTGCTGCGGAGGCGGCGGTTCGACCGGGGGCAACTGCCCGGCGCCGGGCGACGCGGCGGCGTCGCCGGGCCCGATGACGCGGTAGACGACCGAAACGTCCTGCGGCACCCCGCCGTCGAGCACCTCGAAATCCTCGGGCCGCAGGTCGGCCACGAACCGGCCCTTGTGATCGCGCGCGATGACATCGACCTGGACGAGGGTCGTGCCGCCGCGGAAGACCGGTGTCGGCTGCGGCGCCTGCCGCGCAGGCAACGCCGCCGTCGAAGCCACCAGGAGCGACGCGAGGAGGAGGTGTGAGGGGCGCATGGGACTCCGGGGTGATCAGCGGGCTGAGACGGTCACGATCTTCAACGCGTAGCGCTGGCGGCTCTGCTGCTCGACCCAGGCGAGCCGCGTCCCGTCCGGCGACCAGGCAGGGAGCATCGCGCCTTTCGTGCCGCGCACCTCCAGCCGCCTTCCACGCTGGTCCATGACGACCAGCGCGCGCTTGTGATTGGCGTAAGCCATCGCGCCGCGGCCCTCCGGGGCCCAGCCGTAGAGCAGGCCCGCGATGATCGACGTGTTCACGAACTCCGAGATCAGCTGGCCCTTCAGGCGGAGCGTCGTCGTCGTGACGTCCTGCGCCTGCTGGATGTTCTGGACGACGGCCAGTCCCTGCAGGCCCATGTCGAACCCGGGGCCGTACGGATCGGCCTGGTTCTGCGCGATGGCGCCGCCGGCTCCCGCGTTGGTCGCCACCATGCGCTGCACGCGGGTCTCGACGTCGATCCGGAAGCCCGGGACGCCAGGGCACTGGAAGGCCGACTTGGCGGCCCAGTAAGCCGCCGCCCATGGCGGCTCGGCGTCGGTGCCTGCGAGCGTTCCGCTGGCCGCGTCCACGATGTAGTTCCAGGTCTTCTCGTTCGCCCAGATGTCGCGCTGCGCGGCGCGCAGGTAGAGCTGCCGCCCGTCGGGCGACCAGGAGAGCCTGGTGGGGAAGCCCTTGATGTCGCGGCCCGACAGGCTGCAGACCGTGGCCGGCGCCGACACGACCAGCTTGGAGGCGTCGATCGGCGCGGCCGCGGCGGGCGCCTGCGCCGCCAGGGCGGCAACGACGAGGGGCCACGGCGTCATCGGCGTTCCAGCGAATCGAGCTTGCTCTGCAGTTCCACCGACTTCGGCATCGCGGCCACGCCGCTCCTGAGCACCTGGATGGCCAGCTCGCGGTGCGAGAGCCGGACGTACGTGTCCGCCAGCGCCAGGTAGGCCGATGTCATCGTCGGGTCGAGGCGCACCGCGTTGCGCCAGGCCGTGACGGCTTCGGGAGCCCTGCCCGCGTTCAGATGAACCCAGCCGAGGATGAACTCCGCCGGCGCCGAGTTCGGCGCGACCGCAAGCGCCGCGTCGAGCGACGCGGCCGAGTCGTCGTACCGCTCGCCCGCGAATTGCGCCAGGCCGAGCAGCGCGTGGTACTCGGCGGTCTTCGAGCCCGGGCTTCCCGCCGGGCCGAGCAAGGCGGGC
>JAJXZZ010000070.1 GCA_021779795.1 Acidobacteriota bacterium
AGCGGGCCGACGGGTGATCAAGAGGCGAAAGGCGAACGGACGGCAAAAAGCAGGCCGACCGCCGCCGACCCCTCGGCCTTTCGACGGCGCTCAGGGCCGCCCCGAGCACCGTCGAGGGGCGGCTCGCTGCGCTCGCTCGGGGCAAGCCGCCTACGGCCGACCGCCGACCGCCGATTGCGGTATCAGCACCGTCGGCCTCTGTCCCGTCCGGGCCGCGTAGTCGGCCGCGATCGCGTGAGCCACCTCGCGGCCGCGGCCGGGCCGGGCCAGCATGACGACGGCGCCGCCGAAGCCCCCGCCCGTGAGCCTGGCGCCGTACACGTCCGGCACGGACCTGGCCAGTTCGACGAGCAGGTCGATCTCGGGGATCGACACCTCGTAGTCGTCGCGCATCGACTCGTGCGAGGCGTAGAACAGCCGGCCGAGCTCGGCGGCGTCCCCAGCCCGCAGCGCCGCCACGGCGGCGAGCACGCGGTCGTCCTCGGTGACGACGTGGCGCGCGCGGCGGCCGAGCGGCTCGGGCAGGCGCATCGCGCGGTCGAGATCGCCCGCGCCCAGGTCGCGCAGCTGGGCGACGCCAAGCCTCCGCGCCGCCTCCTCGCACTCCGCGCGCCGCGTGCGGTAGTCCCCCTTCGCGTGGTGGTGCGCCACGCCCGAGGTGACGACCACCAGCTCCACCGAGGCCGGCATCGGCACGACCGACCACTCGAGCGACCGCGTGTCGAGGAACAGCGCCTCGCCGTCGCCGGCCAGCGTGCAGGCCATCTGGTCCATCAGGCCGACGGGCGCGCCCACGAACTCGTTCTCCGCCCGCTGCCCCAGCCGGGCCATCTGCACGTCGTCGATCGGCAGGGCGAACGCCTCCCGCAGCGCCCGCAGCAGGGCGATCTCGAGGGCCGCGCTCGACGACAGCCCGCTGCCGAGCGGCACGGCCGACTCGATGCGGATGTCGGCGCCGCCGACGGCGAACCCGTCCCTGGTCAGCGCCCACGTGATCCCCTCCACGTAGTCGATCCAGCGCCCGTGGCGGACCTCGGCCCCCGCGATGTAGCCGATCGGCGGCTGGCCGATGTCGGCGCTGAAGACGCGCACCGCCCCGCCGTGCCTCGGCCGCAACTCGACGACGGTCCGCTGCGGGATCGTCGTCGGAAGCACGTAGCCGCCGTTGTAGTCGGTGTGCTCGCCGATCAGGTTGACGCGGCCCGGGGCGGACGCGCGCACGTCGGGCGGCGCGCCGTAGAGCTGTTCGAACGTCATGAGAGCGACACCTCGACGGCCTGCAGTTCGCGGGCCTTGTCCTCGGGCAGCGTGTCGGCCGTGAACACCCCGGCCCCCATCTCGCTGCCCGCGAGATACTTCAACCGGCCCGCCATCCGGTAGGCCGGGTAGAACTCCACGTGGAAGTGCGCCTCGGGGTGCGCGCGGCCGTCGGTCGGCGCCTGGTGGAACGACATGATGTAGGGGAACGGCCGCCGCCAGAGGCCGTCGTACTTGAGCAGCACGGTCTTCAGGGCGCGGGCGAAGTCGGCCCGCTCGGCGCCCGTGAGCGCGGCAATCGACGGCGCCGCCCGCCTCGGGGCGATCCAGACCTCGTAGGAGTAGCGGGCGAAAACGGGGACGAACGCCGCGACGTGATCGCCCCGGTAGATCATGCGCCGCCCGTCCTCGATCTCCTTCGCGACGACGTCCTCGACGAGGCCTCGGCCCTCGGCGGCGAGGAACGCCGCCTGGTGCTCCAGCTCCCTGGCCGGGATCGGCGGCACGAAGGGATACGCGTAGATCTGCCCGTGCGGGTGCGACAGCGTCACGCCCACCTCGACGCCCCGGTTCTCGAACTCGAAGACGTACTCGACGTCGTCTCGCGCGCCGAGGTCGAGGTAGCGGTCGGCCCACACGTCGGCGACCAGTTCCAGGCGCGCGAGCGGCAGCGAGCCGAGCGACGCCGTCGCGTCCTGCGTGAACACCACGACCTCGCAGGCGCCGCGCCCCGGCCGCGTCGGCACGCCCACGCTCGGCGGCTCGCGGTCGGTGGGCGCGAGCGCCGGGAACAGGTTCTCGAAGACGGCGACCTCCCACGGCCCGGCGGGCAGCTCGGTGGGGCGCGCGGGATCGGTCGTGACGGCCAGCGGGTTGTACTCGGCCGGTGGCAGGAAGGTCCGGTTCTGCCGGTGGCTGGCGTAGGCAATCCACTCCCCGCGCAGCGGGTGCCACCGCAGGTGGCCGTCGGGCCTCAGCGGCTCGCGCGACGGGCTCGGCGCCGTCACCTCGCCGGCCCACGCCTCGCGGGCGTAGAGCAGCAGGCGGCGGCCGTCGGGCTTGAGCAGGACGCGTTTGATCATGGGTCGATCGGCTGACGCCCGAAGCCTGCAGCCCGTAGCCCGTGAGGCGGTCAGAACAGCGACCTCGACTGGCAGCCGTCCACGGTCACGCTCGCGCCGCTGATCCAGCTGGCGCGCGGCGAGGCCAGGAAGGCGACCACGTCGCCCACCTCCTCGGCGCGCCCGAAGCGCCCGAACGGCAGCTCGCGGCGGACGAACTCGGCCATGCCCTCGGGATCCGCCTGCTGGCGCTTCCACCACGAGCCGCCCGGGAAGGAGATCGATCCCGGCGCGACCGAGTTGACGCGGATGTTGTCGCGGGCCAGCTGCTGCGCCATCGACTTGGCCAGGCTGATCTCGGCCGCCTTGACGGCATTGTAGGTCATGCGGCCGCCCGACTCGCGCCCGTAGATCGACGCGATCATGACGATCGCCCCGCCGCCCCGCTCGCGCATGGAGGGCACGGCCAGCCGGCTGGCGCGGATCGCGGGATAGAGCGTCGAGTCGAACGCCTCCTGCCACTCGGCGTCGCTCGTGTCGGTGATGCCCGCGCCGCGCGCGAGGCCGAGGCTGTTGACCAGGATGTCGAGGCCGCCGAACCGCTCGAAGGCGCGCGCGAACACCTCGCCGATTCCCGGCTCGGTCGTCAGGTCGGCGGCGACGGCCAGCACGGCGTCGCGCCCGGGCGCCAGGGCCGCCAGCTCGGCCGCGGCCCGGTCCAGCGCCACCCGCCCGCGCGCGCAGATGCACACGCGGCATCCCTCGGACACGAGCGAGCGGGCGCTCGCCAGCGCCAGCCCGCGGCTCGACCCGGTGACGAGGGCGGTCTTGTCGGAGAGTTGGAGATCCATACTTAGTCCGGCTCTCGGCTCGCGACGTGCGCCGCGGGCCGGCTCAAAACCGCGACGCGAGAAACCGTCCGACCACCGTGTTGAACTCGTGCGGCCGTTCGAGGGCGGGCAGGTGACCCGCGCCCGGGATCGTCGCCAGCTCCGCGTGCGGGATGCGCTCGTGCAGCCGGCGCGCGACGTCCACGCCCGTGATCGCATCCTCTTCGCCGACGATGACCACCGTCGGGCAGCCGATGCCGGCGAGCAGCGGCGTCGAGTCGGGCCGCGACGTCATCCGTTCGATGGCGCGCCTCACGCCCTCGGCGTGCTGCGCCAGCACCAGGCGCCTGACCCGCTCCACCACCTCCGGCCTCGACTTCCTCGTCGTCGCGCCGAGCAGGGCCGGCTGCATCCGCTCCCAGACCGCCCCCACGCCGCCCCGGGCCAGCGTCTCGAGCATCGTGGCGCGGTCGGCGCGGGCCGCTTCGCTGTCGGCCTCCGACTTCGTGTCCGAGAGCACCAGCCCCGCCACCCGCTCGGGCGCCAGGCGCAGCAGGCCGAACGCGGCGTAGCCGCCCATCGAGTTGCCGCCGACGACCGCGCGCGGCAGCTCGAGGTGGTCGAGCAGGGCGAGCGCGTCGCGGGCGTAGTCGTCGATCGACACCGTCCCCGACGCCGGGTCCGGCGTGGACGCCCCGAAGCCGCGCAGGTCGAGCGCGACGAGGCGCCAGCCGGCCGGCGCCGCCTCGAGCTGGGCCCTCCACATCTCCGCGGCCAGCGGGAACGCGTGCAGCAGGAGGAGCGCGTGGCGCGAGGGCCCGGGCCCCTCCACGTCCAGGTAGCCGATCGTGCGGCCGGCATGCGCGAACTCGGAATGCATCGTAAGATGATGATAGCGGAAGATGAAGAGGACGGCATGAACGACGCGCGACCGGCCGAGGCGGAGGGCGGGATGCTGCTGACGGCCGCCACGCTGGGCCTCGCCGCCTACGGCATCTACTCGATCGGCCTCGGCGCCCTCGACGCGTTCCGCTCGCCGGGCCTCGACTGGTGGGCCGACGCGGCGCTCGCCGCCTTCGGCCTGCTGCTGCTCCTCTCGGCCGTCCTCGTGCGCGTGCGCATCCCGGGGGGCCTGGCCCTGGCCGTGAGCGGCCTGTCGGCGCTGCAGGCGCTGGCGCTGCACAACGACATGCACTTCTACGGGGACATCCTGGTGGCGCCGCAGGTCCTGCGCGGCGCCTTCGCCGCGGCGCTGGCGGCGCTCGCCTACGCCGGCGCGCGGGCGTCGCGCCCGCCGCGGGCGGAGTGAAGGATCGGGCGGGCGCCGGCCAGCCCCCATCTCACGTGCCCGACTGCAGCCGCACGCGAAGATCGTCCCTTCCCGCCGATCGGGCGGGACGCCAGGCCGCCAGCAGCGCGAGGCAGGCGGTGACGGCGAGCGCGGCGGCAATCGTGGGCGCCGGGCTCGGGCGAACGCCGTAGAGCACGCCGCCGAGCGCCCGCCCGATGGCGACCGCCCCCGCGGCCCCGGCCACCAGCCCCGGGACCAGCACCCGCAGCGTCTGGCGCACGACCAGCCTCGCGATCCCCGACTCGGTCGCCCCGAGCGCCCGCCGGATCGAGAACTCGCGCCGCCGCCCGAGCGCGGCGTAGGCCACGACGGCATAGAGGCCGGCCATCCCCAGGAACACCGCCGCGGCCGCGAACACGCCGACGAGCAGCGTGGTGAAGCGCGGGATCGAGGTCGCGCTGGACAGGAAGTCCTCGAGCGGCCTGGCGCGCACGATCGGGATCGCGGGATCGATCGCGCGCAGCCGCCCGCGGATCGCGCCGAGGACGGCCGCCGGGTCCCCTCCCCTCACCCGGACGACGTAGGTCGCGGACGCCGTCATCGGCGCCTGCCCGTAGGGCACGTACACCTGCGGCTCTCCCGGCGCGGTCAGCGATCCGTTGCGGATCTCCCCGACCACGCCGACGACGCGCGGCAGCGGGCCGCCGGCATTCGGGCCGAGGCGCACGTCCAGGGGCCGGCCGATCGGGTCGAGGCCGGGGAACTGCCTCGCCGCGGCGGCGCGGCTGACGATGACGACCGGCTCGCCGCCCGGCCCGTCACCCGCGCCGAAGTCGCGGCCCGCCACGAGCGGGATCCCCATCGCCCTGAAATACCCCGGGCTGACCAGGTTCACGTCGATCCCGCCGTGCCGGCTCTCGCCCGGCACGCGCCCCGGCGCGTCGAGCCGCATCGTGAACCGCAGGTCCCCGAACGGCGGCAGCGCGCTGAAGCCGGCGGCCTCCACGCCGCGCACGGTCTCGGACTGCCGCCGCAGTTGGTCGAAGAAAGCGACCTGCCGCGCCCGGGAATACGACGCGTCCGAGAGGTCCACGCGGAAGGTCATCGCCCCGGGCGGCCTGAACCCGGGATCGACGCGGGTCAGCGCCCCGTAGGCGCGCAGCAGGCCGATGCAGCCGGCGACGAGCGTGACGACGAGCGCGATCTCGACCGTCACCATGACGCCCCGCGCCCGCGACGCCGTCGCCCCGGGCGCCGGGGCGCCCGGCCTCGTCTCGGTCCAGCGCGTCAGGGCGGCGTGCGCCGCGGGGATGGCGCCGAGGCACGCGCCCGCCAGCAGGCTGGCCAGCCCGGCCCACGCGAACACCGCCGGGTCGAACCGGGCACGGGCCGCGGCGTTGACCGCTGGGCCGGCCACGAGCAGGATCGGCCGCGAGACGGCGACCGCGAGCAGGGCGCCCGCCACGCCGCCCGCGAGCGCGACGATCGCGCTCTCGGCGATGACCTGCGCCGCCAGGTCGCCGCGCGTGGCGCCGAGCGCGATCCTCGTGGCCCACTCGTCGCGGCGGCTCGCCACGCGGATCAGCGACAGGACCGAGGCCGTCGCGCAGGCGATGGCGACGACGCCGGCGACGGCCCAGGCCAGCGACGTGACCGGCGACACCACGCTCGCCGACATGTCCTCGGCGAGGGGCGCCACCTGCACGGGACGGCGGGCCTGCCGCGCGCCGGTCCCGGCGTCGGCGAGCGCGACCAGGCGCGCCATCTCGGTCCGGGCTTCGGCAAGCGTCGCGCCGGGCGCCAGGCGCGCGACCACGCCCAGGTCGCGGGGCCGTGGCCCCTCGGCGGGCCGGCGGTCGGTGCGCAGGTCGGCCGCGAGCGTCGTGTAGAGGTCGGCGGGCTCGGCGTTCACCGGGAACTGGAAGCCCGGCGGCATGATGCCGGCCACCACGAACGGCGTCCCGTTCAGGTAGATCGTCCGGCCCCGCAGCGACGGGTCGGCCCCGAACGTCGTCCGCCAGCAGCGGTCCGAGACGACCACCGCCGTCGCGGCGCCCCGGTCGTCATCCGGGCCGAGCGCGCGCCCGGAGGCGGCCCGCGCTTCGAGCAGCGCGAACAGCGGCCCGGTGGACACCGTCGCCCTGAGCGAGACGGCGTCGCCCTGGCCCGTGAGCGTGTAGCGCCTGGCCTTGTAGCCGGCGAGGGCGTCGAACGAGCGGGCCGAGGCCGACCACTCGGCCACGGTGTCGGGAGTCGCGGGTCCCGCGATGGCCACCAGCCTGTCGGCGGAGGGAAAGGGCAGCGGGTGCCAGACCGAGCCGTCGAGCACGGCCAGCATGGCGGTGGCGAGGCCGATGCCGACGGCGAGGGTGCCGACGGCGAGCCACGAGCCGGCGGGGTCGCGGGCCAGCGTCCGCGCCGCCCCGGCCAGGGCCCTCCAGGCCCCGGCCCACGGGGAGCGGCCGGGCGGCGTGCGGCCGGGCCGATGGTTCGCGTGCATGGGCGAGCGGCGCGGCGCCGGCGGCCCCTCTCCTACGCGCAGCCGCTGGTGCTGCCGCAGTTGACGCACTTGTAGCAGCTGCCGCTGCGCACCATGATCGCCCCGCACATGGCGCACGGCGGCGCGTCCTCCTGGCTCTGGATCGTCGTCAGGTGCGGGTGCTTCGCGCCGGCCTCGATGCCGAGCGGCGGCAGCGTCAGCTGCTGGGCCGAGTCGGGCTCGCCCGAGGGCATCAGCTTGTCGCGGCTGTTCACGCCCGCCCAGTACTGCGCCTCGGGCGAGAGGAACTTGGCCGCCAGCCAGCGGAACACGTAGTCCACGATCGACTTGGCGATCCGCACCTGCGGGTTCTTGGTCATCCCGGCCGGCTCGAACCGGACGTGGCTGAACTTGTCGACCAGCACCTGCAGCGGCACGCCGTACTGGAGGGCGTACGACACGGCTTGCGCGAACGCGTCGGCGAAGCCCGAGATGGTCGAGCCCTCCTTGGCCATGACCAGGAAGATCTCGCCCGGCATCCCGTCCTCGTAGACGCCGACGGTGATGTACCCCTCGTGGCCGGCGATGTCGAACTTGTGCGTGATCGCCCGGCGCTCGTCGGGCAGCTTGCGCCGGATCGGCCGCTCCCCGTCGGGCGCCTCGTCCTTCTTCGCGGCCTTGTCGCGCGAGGTGTTGAGCGGCTGCGTCCGCTTGCTGCCGTCGCGGTAGATGGCGATCGCCTTGACGCCCAGGCGCCACGACTCGATGTAGGCCTGCATGATGTCGTCGACGGTGGCGTCCTTCGGGACGTTGACCGTCTTGGAGATCGCGCCCGAGATGAACGGCTGGACGGCGCCCATCATGCGGATGTGGCCCATGTGGTGGATCGACCGGGTGCCGCGCGCCGGCTTGAACGCGCAGTCGAACACCGGCAGGTCCTTCTCGCGCAGGCCGGGCGCCCCCTCGATCGTCTCCATCTCGTCCACGTAGTCCACGATCGCCTTCACCTGCGCCGGCGCGTAGCCGAGGCGCGCGAGCGCGGCGGGGATCGTCTGGTTGACCATCTTCATCAGCCCGCCGTCCACCATCTTCTTGTACTTCACGAGGGCGATGTCGGGCTCGACGCCCGTCGTGTCGCAGTCCATCATGAAGCCGATGGTCCCGGTCGGCGCCAGCACCGTCGTCTGCGCGTTGCGGTAGCCGAACTCCTCGCCGAGCTCGACCGCCTCGTCCCAGGCGGCGACGGCCACCCCGAACAGGTCGTCGGGCACCTGGCCGGCGTTGACGTCCTTGAGCGCGTCGCGGTGCTTCCGCATCACGCGCAGGAACGGCTCCCGGTTCCGCTCGTAGCCGGCGAACGGCCCGCCGTGGTCGCGCGCGACGCGCGCCGAGGCGGCGTAGGCCTCGCCGGTCATCAGCGCCGTGATGGCGGCCGCGTACTGGCGGCCGGCGTCGCTGTCGTAGGGCAGGCCGCGCGACATCAGCAGCGCCCCGAGGTTCGCGTAGCCGAGGCCGAGCGGGCGGTACTCGTGGCTGTTCCGCTCGATCGCCTTCGTGGGGTAGCTCGCGTTGTCGATCAGGATCTCCTGCGCGACGATGAGCGCGTTCACCGCGGCGCGGAAGGCGGCCGTGTCGAACTCGCCGCGCGCGTCCACGAACTTCATCAGGTTGATCGACGCGAGGTTGCACGCCGAGTCGTTCAGGAACATGTACTCCGAGCACGGGTTCGACGCGTTGATCCGCCCCGAGTTCGGGCAGGTGTGCCACTCGTTGATCGTCGTGTCGAACTGCATGCCCGGGTCGCCGCAGACGTGCGTCGCCTCGGCGATCATCCGCATCAGGTCGCGCGCCTTGTAGGCCTCCATCGGGCGGCCGTCGGTCACCGCCCGCGTCTGCCACGTCCCGCCGTCGAGCACCGCGCGCATGAAGTCGTCGGGCACGCGCACGCTGTTGTTGGAGTTCTGGAAGAAGACCGACGAGTACGCCGCGCCGTTGAACGAACCGTCGTACCCGGCGTCGATGAGCGCCCAGGCCTTCTTCTCCTCGTCCACCTTGCACGTGATGAAGTCGACGATGTCCGGGTGCTCCGCGTTGAGGATCACCATCTTCGCCGCGCGGCGCGTCTTGCCGCCCGACTTGATGACGCCCGCGAACGCGTCGTACCCCTTCATGAACGACACCGGCCCCGACGCCGTGCCGCCCCCGGCCAGCGACTCCCGCGACGAGCGCAGCGAGGAGAGGTTGGTGCCCGTGCCCGACCCGAACTTGAACAGCATCCCCTCGGTCTTGGCGAGCGTCAGGATCGACTCGAGCGTGTCGTCCACCGAGTTGATGAAGCAGGCCGAGCACTGCGGGTGCTTCTCGATGCCGCAGTTGAACCAGACCGGGCTGTTGAACGCCGCCTTCTGGTAGACCAGCAGGTGCTTGAGGTCGTCGCGAAACGCCGACAGCGAGGCCTCGTCCGCGAAGTACCGCCCCGCCCGCGCCCACTCCGAGACCGTGTCGACGACGCGGCTGATGAGCTGCCGGACGCTCGACTCCCGCAGCTCCCCCGCCTTCGGCTTCAGCGGGCCGCGGAAGTACTTCGAGACGACGATGTTGGTCGCCTGCTGCGACCAGGAGGCCGGCACCTCCACGTCCCGCTGCTCGAAGACCACCTCGCCCTTGTCGTTGGCGATGAGCGCGGCCCGCGTGTCCCAGGCCACCTCGTCGAACGCGTCGCGCCCCGCCACCGAGAAGTACCGGGTGAACGCCAGCCCGGACGCCGAAGACGACCCCGCGCGAAGGGGAGGACGCGCCGCTTCCTGCGTCCGATTGTCGTTGACCGTCGCCGCGACCGGAGCCGCGTCCTGGGTCACGCCTCGCTGCATACCTGCCTCCCCACCGGCCGGTCCGCGCCCCTCGGACACGCACCGTTTACATCGGTCAAGCGACACCACGAGCCCTCGGCGGCTCGAGCGGCACCGCGCATATCTGGATCGACCTCGGCCAGCTCCAATCGTGGGGCCGCCTGGCGCCTGCGGGCACCCGCGGGATCCAGACGAATCTGCCTTCCGCGAGCGTCACGGGCGGCTGGGATCCACCCGCTGGGGGCACTCACGGCAGAGGGCAAATATGGACGACGGTCTGACGTTTGTCAAGCCGTGATCTACTAGATATTGTGCTCGCTTTTTAGGGCACTCGCAATACCTTGGGTAATTCCGCGTAATTTCTAATTTTCTGTCTTTTGCCCAAAATTAAGGCCCAGCCAAGCTCTTCCGCTTGGCGGCCGGGCCGTGGCGGAGCGGCGTCCGAGGGTCAGGGAGAAGGGGGGATCAGACCTGCTCGCGGCCGACGAGACTCGCGGCCAGCATGGCCGCCTTCTCGGCCACTTTCGCCGCAAAGACGAGGTTCTTCTCGGTCAGCGCCTGTTCGGCCTGGACGATGAACCGCTTGGCCGTGTCGTACTGCGCCTGGCCGTCCGCGCTCAGGCCGACGTAGTCCACGCGCCCCAGGTCGCTCTGCGCCTGGACCAGCTGCTCGCGCACCTGGCGGACGAGGTCCGCGGGCGAGGTCGGCAGCGCCTGCTGCAGCGTGGGCGCGGGCGGCGGCGGCGGCGCGGGCCGAGGCACGTCGACCTTCGGTTCGGGCCGGGCCGGCGTCGCCG
>JAJXZZ010000071.1 GCA_021779795.1 Acidobacteriota bacterium
GCCTTCGGGCCGCGCCGCGGCGACGACGAGGCCCGCCAGTTGCTCGACGAGCGCCCCGGCGCGGGTCTCCTCGACCTGCCGAACCATCTCCGCGCGGGCGTCCTCGCGATCGGCCTCGACGGTCTCCCGGGCGGCCGACAGCGCGTCGGCCAGGTCCGGCCGCCGCCCGAGCAGTTCGCCCAGGATGCCGAGGGCGACGTCGAGCTCCCTGACGCCGCCAAGGGCGGCCGTCAGCCGGCGCAGGCGCCGCCTGAGTCTGCGGATCGGGGCCTGCCGGGCGGCCGCGCGACCGAGACCGAGCACCGGCAGGATCTCGCGCAGGCGGCGGGAGGCCACGCGGGCCCGGTGCAGCGCCTCGACGTCGCCGTCGAGCGCCGCGGGGAGGTCACGTTCGAGGGCGCGGACGCGGCGCGCGAGCGCGCGCCGGGCCGCCAGGCTGCGCATGGTCGTCATCCCCGCCCGGCGGGGTACCGCCTGTAGGGTAACATAGCGTTCGGCACCCGCACGCCGCCACGCGAGGCTGATCCGGCCATGCGCCTAGCCGCCATCGACATCGGCACCAACTCGATCCACATGATCGTGGTCCAGGTGAAGGCCGACCTGTCGTTCGAGATCGTGGACCGCGAGAAGGAGATGGTCCGGCTCGGCGCCGGCGGGCTCGACGGGCGGATGCTCTCCCGCGAGGCGATCGAAGCCGCCATCGAAACCCTCGGCCGCTTCAAGCAGCTGGCCGAGTCGCGGCAGGTGGACGACATCCTCGCGGCCGCCACGAGCGCCGTGCGCGAGGCGCGCAACGGCGGCGAGTTCCTGAAAGCCGTCGCGGCCCGCACCGGGATCCGCCCCCGCGTCATCTCGGGCGTCGAGGAAGCCCGGCTCATCCACGAGGCGGCCGTCTACGGCGTCGATGCCTCGAACGGCACGGCCGTCGTGATCGACATCGGCGGCGGGTCGATGGAGGTCACGCTGGGGACGGCCGTCGAGGCGCGCCTGGCGCGCAGCTTCCCGCTCGGCGTGATCCGGCTCACCGACAAGTACGTGACGACCGATCCGCTCTCGAAAGGCGACGAGCGGCGGATCGTGAAGCACGTCCGGACGGTGTTCGGGGGGTTCGCACGGCAGGTGGCGGCGGCGGGGTTCACGCGGGTCGTCGCCACGTCGGGCACGAGCCTGAGCCTGGGCGAGATCGCGATGGCGGGACGCCGCCTGTTCGACAGCGACTCGATCCACCACACGCGCATCCCCGCGAAGACGCTGCACCGGGTCCGCAAGCAGGTGGTCGGCCTCGATCTGCCGCGGCGCCTCAAGCTGCCCGGCCTCGACGCCCGCCGCAGCGACCTCGTCGTGGCCGGGGCCGTCCTGCTCGACACCGTCGTGCGCCTCATCGGCGCCCGGGAGATCACCCTCTGCGACTTCGCGCTGCGCGAGGGGCTGATCCTCGACTTCATCGGCCGGAACCACCGGCGCATCGCGCGCGCCGAGCGGTACCCCGACATCCGCCGCCGCAGCGTGGTCGAGCTCGGCGAGCGCTGCCGCTGGTATCCCGATCATGCCGAGCACGTCGCGCGGATCGCGCTGTCGCTCTTCGATCAGACCCGCGGCCTGCACCGCCTCGGCGACCGGGCCCGCGAGTGGATCGAGTACGCCGCCCTGCTGCACGACATCGGCGGCCACATCGCCTACCTGAACCACCACAAGCACTCGTACTACCTGATCCGGGAGGGCGGCCTCCGCGGGTTCGACCCGGAGGAGATCGAGGCGATCGCGCTCATCGCCCGCGCGCACCGCCGCGGCCGGCTCAAGAAGTCGAACCGATCCCTGGTGTCGCTGCCACCAGCCGCGCGGCGCGCCGTCGTCGTCGGCGGCGCGCTCCTCCGCCTCGCCGAGAGCCTCGACCGCAGCCACGGGCAGGTCGTGGACCAGGTCGAGCTGTCCCGGGTGGGCCGCGACTACCGCCTCCGCCTGCGCGCCCACGGCCCGGCCGAGCTGGAGCGCTGGGCGGCGGACAGGCACCGCGCCCCGTTCGAGAAGCTGCTCGGCCGGCCGGTCGCCGTCGAGGTGGCCGGCGAGCCGCGGGAAGGGCGGCCCCAGCCGCCGGCCCCCCGGCCCCACCAGAACAATTAACGGCCGCGAAACACCGCCGATCTCCGGCCGACACAGCCGGCCCCTATGCTGGACTCCACGTGACGGCGACACGCGCCGCACGCACAAAGGAGCCTCAGATCCCGATGCGCCACGCACTGGTTCTCCACTGCCCGCAAGGGTTCGCGGCCGCGGTCCTGGCCGGCGGCCTGCTGCTCACCGCGGCGCCCGGGGCCTTCGCCCAGGCCGCGCCGGCCGCCGCCAGCGCCTCGTCCAGCGACACGCCGTCGATCAAGCTCGGGGCGACGATCTTCTCCGACTACACCTACCAGTCGGAGCCGACGACGACCGACGCCGCCGGCAACACGATCAACCCCAGTTCGTTCAACGTCTCCCGCGCCTACATCAACCTCATGGGCAACGTCTCGCGCCTGGTGTCGTTCCGCATCACGCCGGACGTGACCCGCGAGACCGGTTCGGGCAGCTCGCTCAACGGCAGCCTGACGCTTCGGCTGAAGTACGCCTACGGCCAGATCAGCCTCGACGACTGGCTCCCCAAGGGGTCGTGGATCCGGATCGGCCAGCAGCAGACGCCGTACCTCGATTACGCCGAGGGCATCTACCGCTACCGCTTCCAGGGCACGATGTTCCCCGAGCGCCAGGGCTACCTGTCGTCGGCCGACGCGGGCGTCAGCTTCCACGCCACCCTGCCCGGCGACTACGGCGACGTCCACGTCGGCTACTACAACGGCGAGAACTACAACCATGCCGAGGTGAACAACCAGAAGTCGTTCCAGGCGAGGGCGAGCATCAGGCCGGTCCCCGGGGAGCCGCTGCTGAAGGGCTGGCGCGTGACCGGCTTCGTCGTCCAGGACCATTACATGGAGCACGCGCCCAGGAACCGGTACATCCTCCAGACCACCTACGAGCACCCGCTCGTCAACGTCGGCGTGGACTACCTGAAGACGACCGACAAGGCGTCGTCCGCGCTCACCGACGGCCTCGACTTGAACCCGACGCTCGAGGGAACCGGCGTCTCGTTCTGGGCGACGCCGAAGAAGGCGTACGCCAACGGCTCGTCGATCGAGGCGCTGGTCCGGTACGACCACATGAAGCCGGGCGGCGCGGTGGGCGGAACGACCCTGACGTCCCCCGACGCCGTCAACAACGAGTGGATCGGCGGCGTGGCCTACTGGTTCCCGAAGAAGGGCAGCGTGTCGTACGCCATCATGTTCGACGTCGACAACGCGACGTACTCGAACTGGGCGACGGCCAGGCCCACCGTTCGCCGCTTCTACGTTCACACCCTGGTCAACTTCTAGGAGAGCACCCCACATGCGTTTCGACCTCACGCGCGTCAGCCGCCGCGCCGCCATCGGCGCCGCGGCGCTCGTCCTCACCGCCGGCCTGCTCGGCGCGTGCGCCACGTCCGAGCCGCAGCAGATCAGCGGCGCCGGGGCGACGTTTCCCGAGCCGATTTACACCCAGTGGTTCAGCACGTACAACGAGCTGCACCCGGACGTCCAGATCAACTACCAGGGCATCGGGTCGGGCGGCGGCATCCGCCAGCTCACCGAGCAGACGGTCTTCTTCGGCGCGTCGGACGGCCCGATGACCGACGAGCAGCTGAAGGCCGCGCCGGGCCCGGTGCTGCACTTCCCCACCGTGCTCGGCGGCGTCGTGCCGGTCTACAACATCGACGGCGTGAACGCCGAGCTGAAGTTCACCGGCCCGCTGCTGGCCGACATCTACCTCGGGAAGGTGACGAAGTGGAACGACCCGGCGATCGCCGCGCTGAACCCCGGCGTCCGGCTCCCGGGCGAGGACATCGTCGTCGTGCACCGCTCGGACGGCTCCGGCACGACCTACATCTTCGCCGACTACCTCTCGAAGGTGTCGCCCGAGTGGAAGACGCGCGTGGGCGTCAACACCGCCCTCAACTGGCCGCTGGGCCTGGGCGGCAAGGGCAACCCCGGCGTGGCCGGCCTGGTCAAGCAGACGCCCGGCGCGATCGGCTACGTCGAGCTGATCTACGCGCTGCAGAACCACATCGCCTACGGCGCGGTGCAGAACATGGCCGGCCGGTTCCTGCGCGCGTCGATCGACGGGGTGACCGCGGCGGCCGCCGGGGCGGCGGCGGCGATGCCGGCCGACTTCAGGGTCTCGATCACCAACGCGCCGGGCGCCGACGCCTATCCCATCTCGTCGTTCACCTGGATGCTCTTCTACGAGAACCCGAAGGACAAGGCCTCGGCGAAGACCATGGTGGCGTTCATGAAGTGGGCGCTGACCGACGGGCAGCAGTACACGAAGGCGCTCGGCTACGCTCCGCTCCCGCCGAACGTCGTGAAGCTCGAGATGGACGCCCTGAAGAAGATCGAGCTCTAGCGCAGTTGTGAAATAATCGTCAGGATCCGGCCGTTGCCCGGGAACGCGCGCGCAGCCCTATGGCAGACCTGACGACCGCCTCTCCGCCTCCCGATCCGCGTCAGCAGCCCGAGGGGCAGGCCGGCTACGCGGACCGGGACCTGGGCTGGCTCGAGTTCAACCGGCGCGTGCTCCACGAGGCCGTGGACGACCGCACGCCGCTGCTCGAGCGGGTGACCTTCCTGTCGATCTTCACGTCGAACCTCGACGAGTTCGTCATGAAGCGGGTATTCGGCCTGCGCGAGCGCGTCCGGTCGAGCGCGGACGGCGAGGCCGTCGAGGCCGCCCGCGTCCTGGCCGCGGTGCGGGCGACCATGGCCGAGCTGCTGGCGATCCAGGCCGACGCCTACGCGCGGTCGATCCGGCCCGCCCTGGCCGCGCGCGGCGTGCACCTGCTCGGCTGGAACGATCTCACGCCCGACGAACGCGCGCTGGCCGACTCGCTGTTCGAGCGGACGATCTTCCCGGTGCTGACGCCGCTCTCGGTGGACATCGGGCACCCGTTCCCGTTCATCTCGAACCTCTCGATCTCGCTCGGCCTCGTCGTCCAGGACCCCGAGTCTGGCGAACAGTCGTTCGCCCGCGTGAAGGTTCCCGACTCGCTGCCGCAGTGGATGCGGCTCGAGACGCCGGCGTACGAGGGCGCGTGGCGGTTCATCTCGCTCGTGGACCTGATCGCGGCGCACCTGCCGTCGCTCTTCCCCCACATGGCCATCCGCGCCGTCACGCCGTTCCGCGTCACGCGCAACGCCGACGTGGACAGCGACCTCGACGACGTGGGCGACCTGCTCACGGCCGTCCAGGAAGGGGTCCGCACGCGGAGGATGGAGGGCGCCGTGCGGCTCGAGCTGCCCGTCGGGGCCGACCGCGAGGTCCGGCGCGTCCTGGTGGACGAGCTGGAGGTCGGCGAAGACGAGGTCTACGATCTGCCGGGCCTGCTCGAGTACCGGAGCCTGCGCCCGATCGCGAACCTGCCGATTTCGGACCTGCACTATCCCCCGTGGCGGCCCGTCGTGCCGCGGCGGCTGCGGGGCGAGCACGCCAGCATCTTCGACGTCATCCGCGCGGGCGACCTGCTGGTCCACCACCCGTACGAGTCGTTCGACGACACGGTGCTGCGGTTCGTGCGCGAGGCGGTCGAGGATCCCGACGTCCTGGCCATCAAGATGACGTTCTACCGCACGGGCCGGCGCAGCCCGTTCGTGCCGCTGCTCGTCCAGGCCGCCGAGGCGGGCAAGCAGGTCGCCTGCCTGGTCGAGCTGACGGCGCGGTTCGACGAGCAGGAGAACATCCAGCTCGCCCAGCGCATGGAGAAGGCCGGCATCCACGTGGTGTACGGCGTCGAGGGCCTGAAGACGCACACCAAGACGACGCTCGTCGTCCGGCGCGAGGGGCACGACGCGCGGTCCTACGCGCACATCGGGACGGGCAACTACCACGACGACACGGCGCGCACCTACGTCGATCTCGGCCTGCTCACCTGCCGCCCCGAGCTGACGACCGACCTCACGCACGTGTTCAACTCGCTGACCGGCCGGAGCCGCCTGCGCGACTACCGAACGCTGCTCGTCGCCCCGGCGAACATGAAGCGCCGGTTCCTCGAGCTGATCGACCGCGAGGCGGCCCACCACGCCGCCGGTCGGCCGGCCGCGATCGTCGCCAAGATGAACCAGCTCGAGGACCGCGACATCTGCCGCGCGCTCGAGGCGGCGGCCCGGACCGGCCTGCCGATCGACCTGATCGTGAGGGGCTTCTCGATCCTCGAGCCGCCGCCCGGCCCGGGGGCGACGCTGCGGATCACCTCGGTCGTCGGGCGCTACCTCGAGCACTCGCGGATCTTCCACTTCCGCAACGGCGCGGAGCGCGAGGCGGACGGCGAGTTCTTCATCGGGTCGGCCGACTGGATGCACCGCAACCTCGACTCGAGGGTCGAGGTGGTCACGCCGGTCGCGGACCCCGCGCTTCGCCGCGAGCTGTGGGAGATCCTGGGGATCTACCTGGCCGATCGCCGCAGCGCGTGGGACATGCAGCCGGACGGCCGCTACGTGCAGCGCCGCCCGTCGGCGTCGGCGCACGAGGGCTCGCAGCAGGTGCTCATGCAGCGCGCGCGCCGCGAGTCCTCGCGGCGCGCGTCACGCCGCCGCTAGCCCGGGCTAGCGCTTCCGCCCCGCCCGTCCGCCCTCGAGGTGCCGGCGCGCGAGTTGCAGCTCGCGCCGCTGCGCCCGGCCCGGCTTCGGGAAGGCGAGGCCGAGCCCCTCGAGCGCCTCGATGATGATGCTGGCGACGGCCAGGTGGGTGAACCACTTGTGGTCGGCCGGGACGACGTACCACGGCGCGTGCGTCGTGCTCGTCGCCGACAGCATCTCCTCGTAGGCCGCCATGTAGTCGTCCCACCGCTCGCGCTCGCGGGCGTCGGCCAGCGAGAACTTCCAGTTCTTGGCCGGGTCGTCCAGCCGCTCCAGGAACCGCCGGCGCTGCTCCTCCTTCGACAGGTGCAGGAAGAACTTCCGGATGACCGTGCCGCTGCGCGCGAGGTGGCGCTCGAAGGCGTTGATGTCCTCGTAGCGCTGCTCCCAGAGCTTGCGCGTCACCAGATCCTCGGGCAGCCGCTGGTTCTCGACGAGCTCGGGGTGCACGCGCACGACGAGCACTTCCTCGTAGTGCGAGCGGTTGAACACGCCGATGCGGCCGCGCTCGGGCAGCGCGGCGCTCACCCGCCACAGGAAGTCGTGGGAGAGATCCCCGGCCGAGGGGGCCTTGAACGACGCGACCGTCGTCCCCTGCGGGTTGAGGCCGCTCATGACGTGCTTGATCACGCCGTCCTTGCCGGCCGCGTCCATCGCCTGGAACACGAGCAGCAGCGACCAGCGCTGCTCGGCGTAGAGGACCTCCTGCAGGCCGAACAGGCGGGCGATGTCCCTGGCCAGCCGTCCCTCGGCCTGCTCCTTCGACTCGAACGGCCGCGTGTCGGCCGTGCCGAACCGGCGCAGGCGCACCCTGGACCCGGCCTTGACGAGAAAGCGGTCGGCATCGACCTTCATCGCGCACCTCCACGGCGGCGCGCGGCGCGTCACCCGGAGCTCCCACCGGAGGAGCCGCCGGCCGCTGACGGCGCGCCCATCGCCCGCCGTACCCAGTATACGGCGGGGCGATCGCGCACGCCCGGAGCCGGGCGGATTCCCGGTCGGGGGCGCCCCGGCGGGTTCAACGGATGCCGAGGAGGCCGAGCAGCAGGTAGGTGGCGGCGCCGATCACGCCCGCCGCCGGGATGGTCAGCACCCAGGCCCACACGATCCGGCCCGCCACGCCCCACCGCACGGCCGACCAGCGGCGGGTGGCCCCCACGCCGACGATGGCCCCCGTGATCGCGTGCGTCGTGCTGACCGGGATCCCGAAGTGCGTGGCGATCAGGATCGCCGACGCCGCGCCGGTTTCCGCGGCGAAGCCGTTGACCGGCTGCAGCTTCGTGATCCGGGAGCCCATGGTGTGGATGATCCGCCACCCGCCCGACAGCGTGCCGAGGCCGATGGCCAGGTGCGCCGCGAGGACGACCCAGAACGGGATGTAGAACGGGCCGTGCAGGTACCCGGCCGTGAAGAGCAGCCCCGCCACGATCCCCATCGTCTTCTGCGCGTCGTTGGCCCCGTGGTTCAGGCTGAACGCGGCCGCCGACAGCAGCTGCAGCCGCCGGAACCAGCTGTCCACCCTCGCCGGCGTCGCGCGCGCGCAGACCCAGTAGATCGCCACCATCAGCCCGAGGCCCGCCACCAGGCCGATCATCGGCGAGACCACGATGAACACGAGCGTCTTGGTCCAGCCCGAGGGGATGATCACCCCGAGCCCCGCCCTGGTCACGGCCGCCCCCGCGTAGCCGCCGATCAAGGCGTGCGACGAGCTGGTCGGCAGGCCGAAGTACCACGTGATCAGGTCCCACGCGATCGCCCCGACCAGGCCGGCGAAGATCACCGCGAAGGTCACGGCGTGGATGTCGATCATCCCCGACCCGATCGTCCTGGCGACGGCCGTGCCGAACCCGAAGGCCGCCACGAAGTTGAAGAAGGCGGCCCAGATCACGGCCTTGCCCGGCGTGAGCACCCGGGTGGACACGACGGTGGCGATCGAGTTGGCCGCGTCGTGGAACCCGTTGATGAAGTCGAAGACGAGGGCGACGGCGACGAGCGCGATGACGACGAGCAGGGGATCCATCCGCACCCTCCCCGGGCAGCGGCCGGACGGCCCGCGGCCCGGCGGTATGCTAGAGCTTGGGTGTTACGCGCCCGTTTCCGCCGCGTAAATTCTCGGGGCGCAAGCGCCCCGGCGGGCTCACTGGATGCCGATGGCGCCGAGCAGCAGGTAGGTGGCGGCCCCGATGAGGCCGGCCGCGGGAATCGTCAGCACCCAGGCCCAGACGATCCGGCCCGCCACGCCCCAGCGGACGGCCGACCAGCGGCGCGTGGACCCGACGCCGACGATCGCGCCCGTGATCGCGTGCGTCGTGCTGACGGGGATCCCGAAGTGCGTGGCGAGGCCGACGGCGATCGCGGCGCCGCTCTCGGCCGCAAACCCGTTGACCGGCTGCAGCTTGGTGATCCGGGAGCCCATCGTGTGGATGATCCGCCAGCCCCCGAACAGCGTGCCGAGCGCGATGGCCACGTAGGCCGTCATCTCGACCCACCAGGGGATGTAGAACCGGTCGATGTACCCGGCCGTCAGCAGCACGCCGGCGATGATCCCCATCGTCTTCTGCGCGTCGTTGGCGCCGTGCGTCAGGCTGAAGAACCCCGCCGACACCAGCTGCAGGCGCCGGAACCACTGGTCCACGCGCGCCGGCGGCACGCGCCTCATCATCCAGTAGATCCCGACCATCAGCGCCAGGCCCGCGGCCAGGCCGATCATCGGCGAGACGACGATGAAGGCCAGCGTCTTGGTCCACCCGCTCGGGACGATCACGCCGATCCCGGCCCGCGCGATGGCGGCGCCCGCGTAACCGCCGATGAGGGCGTGCGACGAGCTGGTCGGCAGCCCCCAGTACCAGGTGATCAGGTCCCAGACAATGCCGCCGAGCAGGCCGGCGAAGAGGACGGCGAAGGTGACGACGACCACGTCGCCGCCCGGGCGGTGCAGCGTGCGCTGGACCATGCCGTTGCCGATGGTCTGCGCCACGGCCGTGCCGAACAGGAAGGCGGCCGCGAAGTTGAAGAACGCCGACCAGATCACCGCCTTGCCCGGCGTGAGCACCCGGGTGGACACGACGGTGGCGATCGAGTTGGCCGCGTCGTGGAACCCGTTGATGAAGTCGAACGACAGGGCGACGGCGACGAGCCCGATGACGACCAGCAGCTGCATGCGGCCCTCAGGCGTTCTTGAGGATGACGCCCTCGATCACGTCCGCGACGTCCTCGCAGCGGTCGGTGGCGTCCTCCAGGCGGTCCAGGATCTCCTTCCACTTGAAGACCAGGATCGCGTCCGTCTCCTCGTCGAGCAGCTGGCTCACGGCCTGGAGGTGCATCCGGTCGGCCTCGTTCTCGAGCCGGTTGATCTCGACCAGCGGCTCCGACACGTTCTTGCGGCTCTCGAGCCCCTCCATCGCCCGCCGGATCGCCACCGTGCAGGCGGTGATGATCCTCGTCAGATCGCGCACCCCGAAGCGGACGGTCGGCACCCGGTAGAGCCGCACGTAGCCCGCCGTCGCGTCGATCTCGTCCATCACGTCGTCGAGCGACCGGGCCAGCTCGTGGATGTCCTCGCGGTCGAGCGGCGTGACGAACGTCCGGTGCAGCCGGTGGTAGACGTCATGGCTCAGGAAGTCGCAGCGGTGCTCGATCTCCTTGATCTCCTCCGCCTTGTCGAAGCACGGCGGGTCAGGGGCCAGCATCTCCTCGAGCAGCTGCGCCCCGAGCTTCAGCTGGTCCGCGATCGCCAGAAAGTCCGAGTAGAACTTTTCTTCCTTCGGAATCAGCCGAAACGCCACAGCGTCCCCCTTCGTCAGCCAAGGCGCTCGAATTGTATCAGATCCGACCGGGCGGCGCGGGCGCGGCCGGGGCGGGGCCCGC
>JAJXZZ010000072.1 GCA_021779795.1 Acidobacteriota bacterium
AGCCGGGTGGATGAGCGCAAGCGCGGTCTGCCGGATGCGCAAGTCGAGCGTGCGCAGCCAGCCTGCCATGGCGCCGGGCAGTTCCCTCACCTCGCAGGTGACCACCTCGCCACCACCGCTCTGCTGCCACAAACCGAAGCTCAGGCGCGAAGTGCCGGCGGGGAGAAATTGCACGACCGTCAGCGGCCGGTCGGGAGCGACTGGGTTCGGTGTCACCTGTGCGACGACGACCGAGCGTCCAGCGGCGTCACGAGAGCTGACGATCAGCACCGGTCGAGCGGAAGACCTCCCGCGAACGGCGATCGTGATCTCGATCGGTCGCCCATTGACGGCCACGTTGCGTCGGATCTCGACTCCCCCGCCCTCCATCGGCATGGTTTCCTCGGAGCGAGGGATCACAAACTCCCCGCGGGCGGTGACCCAGCGGGACGCCGCGAACAGCGCGGCCACGCCCAGCGCGGTCGCCAGGGGTGGGACGACGAGTGCCCACCACACGCGCTTCTGCCGCAAGGTCCAGAACGCCACCACGCCGATCAACGCGACGATCCACGCGCCACGCGACATGCTGCCGACGACGAGGACGGCGGCCGCCGCCGCCGCCAACGCCGCTGCCGGTCGCCTCGTCTCCGCCCACCAACCGAGACATACGAGAAGAGCCATGACGGAGAGGCCCGTGAAGGAGACATCGTTGCGCAGTGTGAGTCGCAGCGCCTCACCGCGTACCTCTGGCGCGCCGCGAGTCGCGAAGGCAACCGCCAGGTGCACGGCCAAGGCGACAGCGCTGGCGATTCCCAGGCCCGCGGCGACCCGTCGCAACGTCGGGGTGGCACCGGCGGCAAAGGCGATGAACCCCGCGGGCCAAAGCACCATCGATGCGGTCTGCGACACGATAAAGCGCAGTGGGTTTCCGGAGGTCAGCCCGATGATTGCGCCGAACGCCGCCGCTGCCAGGTAGAGGCCCAAGCCCCAGCGCACCGCCCAGGGGGACCCGCCTGCCAGGCTGCTGACCGTTTGGCGTCCGACGGCGAGCAACGTCAGGACGATGCCGAGGTCGCCCAGGCCGTCAAGCCAAAGGGCGTGTTGGAAGCCCATCCCGACGGTCGCGTACGGCATGAGCGCCAGCGCCGCGACAGCCGCGGGAGTGCAGAGTCGTTCACACGGTGTCGGCTGCACGGCCGTAGAGTAGCGCACTGAGGCCTGCTGCTGTGTCAGTACGCCCCGTGCGCGCGGACCACCGCTTCCAGGGTGCGCGCGAGGATGTAGAGGTCCATCCACAACGACCAGTTGCGGATGTAGTAGGTGTCATACGCCTGCTGATCCTCGAGCCCGCCCTCGCTGCGCACCATGACCTGCCATAGGCCGGTGATTCCCGGACGCACGCGGCGCCGCAGCGCGCGAAACTCTGCGGGGAAGCGTTCGAGGTGGTAATCCGGGAACGGCCTCGGACCGACGAGGCTCATCTCGCCACGGACAACACTCCAGAGTTGGGGCAACTCATCGAGGCTCATGCGCCTGAGGAGGGAGCCAACGCCTGGAATCACCCGTGGATCGCGAGCCAGCTTGAACCCATCTTCCCACTCGCGCCGCGCCGTGGGGTCCGCATCGAGGTGTGCCTGCAGGCGTTGCTCCGCGTTGACGAACATCGTCCGCAGCTTCGGCATCCTGATCCGGCGGCCATCGAGCCCCTCGCGCTCGTGCGAGAAGAATGCAGGCCCACGGTTCGACAGCTTGACCAGCACGGCCGCGAAAGCAATCACCGGCGTTGCCAGTACGAGAGCCGCAGTTCCAAGCGTGAGGTCGAGAGCGCGCTTGATCAGCCGATTGCGCGGCCGGAGCAACTCATTTGTGTACTCCACGCCGAGAAGTCCGCCGACGTTGCGCACCTCGGCATGCTCGACTGGCATCTCGCCGGCCCCACCCAGGACGATCACCTGGGTGAAACTCTGGTGCAACCTGGCGAGGATAGTCGAACCTGTGCCGGCCTCCGTCTCGGCCAGAAGCGCAACCCTGATGCCAGCCGCTGCCAACGATGGTGCCGACTCGAGCGACAGGCCGGGCAGGGTCGTTTCGGCAATGCTCCCCTCGTGCGATGGCGCCAGCACGGCCACTGGCCGATACCCAGCGCGGGTTTGTAGGTGTAACCGTCGCACCAGCGAAACCACCCAGGTGTCGGGGCCTACGACGACCACGGGCTCCGACCACCAGCGCTGCCGGCCTAGGAGTCGGAACAGGGCCGAACGGGCAGCCGGCAATAGCGCCAGCGCTCCGAGCCAGGCGAGCATCCACGTGGCCCGCGAGTAGACCGGCGGCAACTTGAAGACGAACGTCGAGGCCACCAGCGCGAGAAAGACGCCGGTCACACCTCGCCACTGGCGGCGCAACATCTCGATCGGCCCCAGGCCAAACCCGGGGTACAGGCCACTGGCGGCGTTCACCACGGGCACCAGTGCCAAAACCGGGAGGAGGGGCCAGTACACCGCGGCCGGCTGCCCGAGCACTCCCCTGGCCCAGACCGCGAACGCCACCACGGCCGCGGTCACGACGCAGACCGTGTCGGTGATTGCGAGCAGCGCCACCCGCAGCCAGCGGGCCGTGCGAACGCTCGCAAGGTACATGGGACCAACGACTGGATCGTTGAGCGGCTGAGCCTCAGCTGAATCCGTGAGCGCGGCACGGACCCCGCTGTCCGATTCGCCTGTCCTCCTCAGGCCTAGGTCAACTACCATACCCTCCGCACCTCGCGTTCGTTACCCGACGTGTGCACATCCTACAACGTATCCGCCTGATGAGTGGGGGCCGTGTGCCGAGGTAGGCGGATCATGGCTGAAGGCGCCGCTGGTCAGGTATCTCCCGCCTCACTCTCCGAGAGTCCGTCGAGTGGGAAACGTGCGAGGCCTACCGCCTGCGCCGCCACGAGCAAAGCAAATAGAGGGTAGCGTCCATACCTGGGGAACAGCCGCCGCGGCTCGCGCGCCCAGCGGTACAGCCACTCCAGGCCACCGCGCTGAACCCACCGTGGCGCTTGCGCCTTGTGGCCAGAGAGGAAGTCAAATGCGGCGCCGACCCCGACCATCACGGGCGCTCTCACGCGGCCTACGTGACTGGCCATCCAGCGCTCCTGTTTGGGGGCGCCAAGCCCAACCCAGATGATGTCGGGGCGCGTGGCGTTCACCTCCGCCACGAGCGCCGCGTCTTCTGCGTCCGAGAGAGCGCGGAACGGCGGCGAATCGTGGCCAGCGAACTGCAGCCCTGGGTAACGGGCGGCAAGCCGCTCGGCCAGTTCCTCGGCGACCCCCGGGGCGCCACCGAGGAAGAAGTGCCGCCATCCGGTGGAGAGCGAACGCTCGCACACCGCAGCCATGAGGTCGGGGCCGTAGACGCGAGTCACGGCATGGTGGCCGTGCATCCGGAGAAGCCAGACGATCGCCATGCCGTCCGGCGTGCACATCATCGCGCGGTTGAAGACCGGTCGCAGCAACGGATCCCGGACGCAGTCCATGACCGAGTGTGCGGGGACGACACAGACGTACGCGGCCGTGCGAGCCGCGACCGCGTCGCCGATCTCCGCGACAGCGCCGTCGAGCGTGACGGCGCTGACGCCGACCCCCAGGATGTTGACGCGCACGCTCGTGTCCAGCATGACGGGACGATGGCTCAGCGAACCATTCGTGTCAATACTGGGCGCGACGTGCTGGCCGCCGACGACGTTCTGGCACGGCGGGTGCGGGCGGCTATACTCTGCGCGAATGGCGTCGAGCAGAGGTCCGCGTGCGCGCTCCTGGGCGTTGATACTCGCGCTCTCCGGGCTCACGCTGGCGCTCGGCTTCGCGGTGCAGGTCGCCCTCGCGGCGGCTCTTGGCACCGGACGCGAGATGGACGTCTACCTCGTCGCAGTCACGGTGCCGACGCTGCTCGCAGTGTTGGCGCTAGCCGTCTTCCCGTCGTACCTGGTGCCCGTCCTGCAGGCGAGGGCCGCCGTCGGGGGGCCGTGCGAGTCGGCTGCTCTCACCTGGGTATTCGCGCGCCGGACCGCGGTCGCCGCTCTCGGATTGGTGGCGACCCTCGAGCTGGCGGCCCCCGTCGTGGTGCGCCTGGTGGCGCCGGGGTTCGCCGGCGACGAGGCTCGCCAGGCGACCATCCTGCTGCGGATCATGCTCGCCGGCAGTTTCTTCGACCTCCTCCGCGGCGTGCTTTCCGCCGTCGAATACGCGCGGGAAAAGTTCCTCCTGCCGCAACTGGCGCCGTCGCTCAACCACGCCGCGCTGCTCGCCAGCGCCCTCCTTCTCCTCCGGCCGTTCGGTCTCGTCGGCCTCGCCGCGGGTTGGTCGGTGGGATCGCTGCTGATGTTCCTCATGGTCCTCCCTGCGTTGCGCGGCGTGCACCTGTTCCGACGGTCGCCGCGTTCGTCCGCGCATTCGGTGGAGTCGATCGGGGGCGGGTTTCTACCGATCGTCTTGGTCGCTGGTTTCGCCCAGCTCTCGCCGGTGATCGACCGCCTCGTGGCCTCGCTCCTGCCGGTAGGATCTATCTCGTACCTCGGCTACGGCAGCAAGCTGCTCGAAGTCCTGATGCGGACGGTGCCGATGGCGGTGGCGCTGAGCGCATTCCCGGTTCTGAGTGCCCACGCCGCGCGCGGAGACGGGGAAAGGATGCGCGGAGAGGCTGTCGGAGCCCTGCGCCTGGCACTCCTCGGCGCGGTGCCGCTCGCCCTCACCGTGTTGGTGTTTCGCGTCCCGCTCGTACAGGTGCTGTTGCAGCGCGGGGCGTTCGACGCCGCCTCGACGCGGCACGTCGCTACCGCGTGCGCCTGGTACGCCGTCGCGTTTGTCCCGGCGACGGTGGCATACGTCCTGACGCAGGTGTCGTTCGCCCTCAAACGGAGCTGGTTTTTGGCACGCATATTGGCTGCAAGCTCGCTCGCGACCGCCGTTCTGGACCTCGCGCTCGCGCGGCGGCTCGGCTTTGCCGGCGTCGCCATGGCGTTCGCTGCTGTGTCGGCGATGCAAGCGCTGATCCTGTGGGGCGATCTGCAGCGCCGATTGCGACTCGCCGGCGCAACCTGGACCCCGTTCCTTGGACAACTGACGTTCGCATGCACGACGATGACTGGAGGCTGGGTGGCAACGACTGCGTGGGCCGGACGCTGGGGCGCCGATCGTTCGGCACTCTGGCTCGGTCTCAACGCCGCGATCGGCGCGGCGGTGTTCGCCGGGGCGCTCTGGAGCGCGGGCAACGCCGAGGCGCGCGCCGCCGCAGCCGCGGTGTCGCGCGCGGTCAGGGAACGCCGCCCGGGCGCGGGGGCGTGAGGAGGTGAACGCCACAATGGACACGAGGCCCGCTTGCCCGCTGTGTCGGGGGAGCCGGACGCGGCCGCGCTACCGCCATGGCGAGTACACGATCTTCGCGTGCCGTTCGTGTCGGGGGGGGTTCGCGTGGCCGCGACTGGGTCGCAGCGGGCTGGGCGGAGTGTATAACGCCACGTACGCGGAGACGTACGCGGCGGGGGTGATGCAGAGTCAAGAGTTTGCACGGCGGCGCTTCGAACAGCTGCAACACGCCTTTGGTCGCTACGCCCCGACGTTCATGGATCCGATTCGCGTGCGCGTCCTCGATATCGGTTGTGCCTCGGGAGGCCTGCTGGCGGAATTCAGCCGGCGGGGCTGGCGAGCCGAAGGGGTCGAGTACTCGGAGACACTGGCGGCGCTCGCCAGGTCGAGTGGCCTCGAGGTACACGTCGGCGACTTCCTTGCCCTCGACCTCCCGCCGCACGCGTACGACCTTGTCACGATGTTTCACGTGATCGAGCACTTCGACGACCCCTCTGCTGCGGTCGCAAAGTGTCACAGTCTCCTCCGCGATGGCGGCATGTTGGTCATGGAGACTCCGAACTGGCGCGGGATTGGCGCCCTCGTGCGCCGATCGCGGTGGTCCCACATCATGCCCCCCGAGCACCTCAATTACTTCGGGCCCGCGGCGCTTTCTGGCCTCGCCCGCCGTGGCGGCTTCGCCACCGCACGTGCCAGGACGATCACGCCACAGGTCATCGAGGCGTTGGCGAAAGCGTCCCGATTCGTGACGGGGGCGGCGGGGACGGCGTACAGCCTGGCTTCCCTGGTCGGGGTCGGGACCACGCTGCAGGTCTTTGCGACCAAAGGAGCCCGGGCCCTGCAGCCCGGCCGGGAGCGCTACGAGTGAAGATTCTGTTCACCTCGACGAGCTATCCGCCCGCGATCGGCGGTGCCCAGCTTCACACGCATCGGGTCGCGGTGGAACTTGTCCGGCGCCACCACGTGGAAGTGATCACCCAGTGGAGTGAACACCGCACGGACTGGCTCCTGGGGACGACCCTTGCGGCCCCCGGGGTCCCGCGGGACTACCGAATCGACGGGGTCGGGGTCCACCAGCTTGGCCTGAGGAGGCGGGACAAACTCTCGCTGGTTCCGTACGTCCTCACGTACTATCTCCTCCAGGAGAGGGCGATTGCAAAGATCGCTGGCCGCCTCCTCGATCAAATCGCGGCTCGCGGCTCCGAGCCCGACCTCGTCCACAACGGCCGAATCGGCCGCGAGGCGATCAGCTTTGCCTCGCTGGCCCTGGCGCGACGCCTCGGGGTGCCATTCTTCCTCACCCCGTTTCACCACCCCCGCTGGGGCGGATGGATGCACCGCCACTACCTCCGGCTCTACCGGTCGGCCGACGGCCTCGTGGCGCTCACCAGAGCGGAGAAGGACGTGCTGATCGGACTCGGGGTCCGCGAGGAGCGCATTCACGTGGCGGGGATGGGCCCAATCCTCGCGCCGACGGCCGACGGGGATCGTTTTCTCACGCGGCACGGGATCACCGGTCCTGTGGTGCTCTTCTTGGGACAGAAGTACAAGTATAAGAACGCCGCCACGCTGCTGGAAGCGGCGCCCGCCGTCTGGCGGGACCAGCCCGAGACATGCTTCGTGTTTCTCGGGCCGCGGACTCGCTACAGCCGGCGGCTGTTCCGCGGCGTTCGCGACAGGCGGATCATCGAGCTTGATGCCGTGGACCTGCAGGAGAAGACGGACGCGCTGGCGGCGTGTACCCTCCTCTGTCTCCCTTCCTCGCAGGAAAGCTTTGGCGGTGTCTTCGTCGAGGCGTGGATGATGGCAAAGCCAGTGATCGGCGCTCGCATCCCAGCGGTTGCCGAAGTCCTCTCGGATGGAGAGGATGGCGTCCTCACCGACCCGACCGGGCGCGGGGTTGCCGCCGCGATCCTCGCGATCCTGGGCGACCGCCCAGCCGCGCTGGCGATGGGACGCGCCGGCAAGGCCAAGGCAGAGGCTCGGTTCACATGGGACCGTATCGCCGCGACGATCGACGCCGCCTACACCGCCGCGATCGCCGGGCGGTGAGACGGCATGGAACCGGGCCCCGTGATTCTAGCCGGTGCCCCGGCGAGTTGGGATGGTGTCCGCGGCTCCCGTGACGTGCGCGAGCACCGCGCCAAAAACCCATACGACAGACGACAGGTAGGGACTCTCGAAGAGCAGGCCGGTGCAACCGAAGGCCAGGAACGAGATCAGCACCAGGAGTGCGACCATGAGCGTCGGGCGTGCGAGGGTATTCGGGCCGGGGTGTAGCACGCGGTTGCCCGCCGCCAGGACGAGCGAGACAAAGATGGCGCCGACGAGTAGCGCCGCCGGGATGCCAAGCCGCATCGCCAGCATCAGGTACGTGTTGTGCGCCGCGCCACAGTTCGATGTTGGGGACGGAAACGTGTCACAGTCTGAGGCCGGGTGCAGAATCGCGGGGGTTCCAAAGCCAATGCCGCCCCAGGGCGAGCTGAGGATGCGTTGCACCGCGTGGCGCCAGGCGTTTTCCCGGAACGTGACGCTCCCGGTCTCGTCAAACGGGTGAGCTAGGCTACCAGGCCGTGCGCCGTACAGGTCGCTGGACCAGCGGTAGGAGATGATGGCCAAGGCATCGCTCAGGCTAAGCGAACCGTTATTGGCCACGGTACGAGAAGTGTTCGGCACAATGACGCGAGCCAGAACCATGGTCGCGACCAGCACGAGTGCCCACATCCAAGCACGGCGCACGAACGCACGGAGCGATGCGCGGCGTACGCGAGTGGTGAGTAACGTGACGAACGCCAGCGACATGGCGATCACCAGGAGCATCGTGCGGTAGCCTGACAGGAAGATCACGAAGGAACAGATCAGGATCGCGGCGACGGCGACGACCTTCGCAGCCGGACGCTGGTGGGCCCCGAAGTTGGCGAGCACGATGACGACGGCGGTCCAGGCGTACAAGGCGTCGTAGCCTGCGGCGCCATGGCCCCAGCCCAGCGATGGCGAGACCAGGAAGGCGGTCGCTCGTGCGGTGGCGCCCGCCACGGAGCCGACCAGAAGGGCACCCAGAATCCGTTGAACGGTGCCGTCTGTCCGCAGGTAGGCCCGGGTGAGGAAAAAGAACCAACCGTAGTAGACGAGGGCGTAGTCGCGTAGCGCGGCAAGGCCATAGCCGGCCGCCAGGCCTCGGACGGCAAGGATGCCGCCGTAGGCGAGGAGGAGCAACAAGGCGACGCTCGGGAAGTCCAGCGGGCGTGGCAGGAGGCCGCGCGGACCGTGGATGGCGATCGCCAACACGGTGAGGGCGAGCAGCGCAAGCTCCCCCGTAAACAGAGGAACGGCGTCAACGGTCAGGTGGAGGTGAGCGAAGGTGCGGCCAGATGCCGCGCTGCAGAGCAAATACCCCAAAAAGATGGCTTCAAAGGCTCGCATCGCTCCCCGGCGCCAACCTGAACCCAGGTCCCCTCCCTCGCAGATTGGCGCGGGGGATTTCCCCGACTTCCCCAGCCCAAGCGATCGTCCTTCTCCCACGGTCCTGGTTTTGTCCACAAAGGATCCACTCACCCCAATTCATATATTTTAGCACCCTTTCCCCCAGTCGGACCCTGGGCTAAGCTCAGCCGAGGAGGACTGGTAAAACGGCTGAAGTTCGGCCATGAGCTACTGAGGGTTCTGCCGTTAGCTGCAGTTGCTGGAGTCGTTGTCTCGCTGCCCGGCTTCATCCGTGCGCTCTCTGACGTCGTCGGTAGCCGCTACCTGCAACACGGCCTTCCCCTGCTTGCTGCGACGTCATTCCGCCAGCCTTTGCTCACATGGCTGCAGGGCACCTGCCTGGCCGGCGTTGCACTGATTGCTGCGTGGGCGTTCTGGAAAGCGTACCTCTCGAGGTTCGTCGAGGTGCGCCGCCCCATTCCGGAGTCCGCGTATCGCTTGGTCTTCGCTGCGATTGTCGCCTCCTTGTCCCAGGCATCGGCCGGCGATCTTCACGCTCTGTTCCTCCCTGCGCCGCGATGCCACGGCGCGGGTCTGCTCGCTCTGGAGCCGTTTGCGGGCGTGTGTCTGGGCGGCTGGCTCGCCGCGCGGTCCTCAATGCGTGGGCTCATGCGGTGTCTCTCCCGCGCGGCTGTTGTCATGACCGCCGCGTTTCTCGTGTTCGGAGCGGCGATCCTCACCGTGCGTCGCCTGCGGCATCCTGCTGGGCCCAACGTCCTCCTCATTTGCGTGGACACCTTGCGCGCCGATCACCTCGGCTGCTATGGCTACTCGCGCGATACCTCGCCCCACCTCGATGCGCTCGCCGCGCGCTGTGCCTTGTTTGATAGGGCGTTCTCCAACGCCCCCTGGACGAAGCCGTCGGTGGCGGCCGTGTTCACGTCGCTCGTCCCCACCGTCTACGGTGCGATCGGGCCCAGCGACAGCCTCGGCCCGCAGTTCATCACGCTTGCAGAGGTGATGAACGAGGCGGGGTACCGGACGCTCTTCTTCAACGGTGGTAACGCGACCATTGAGGGTTTAGGTCTGGAACACGGATTCCAAACCGTGGTCAGTTTGCACGACACCAACGGTTCTTTGATCACCGATAGCGTGGTGGACAACCTTGGCAAGCCCACCGCGCGGCGGTTTTTCGCCTACGTGCAGCTCATGGACGTGCACGTGCCGTACTCCCTGGGTAAGCATACGAACCAGTTCGAGCACGGCGTCCGGCCTGGCTACATTTACCCTGGGGACACCAGCGCGAGTCTGATCCGTCGGCTGACGGCGGGGGGGCCGATGCCGGCGGCCGCTCGGGACAACCTTGTCTCCCTGTATGACGGACAGATTAGGACAGCCGATGGCCACATCGGTCGGTTGCTCAGTGCTCTGCGCACAACGGGCCTGGACCGGAACACCTTGGTCGTGGTGTTTGCCGATCACGGGGAAGAGCTGTGGGACCACGGGGGTTACGAGCACGGCCACACGCTGTACCACGAGCTGTTGCACGTTCCCCTGATCGTCGCGGGACCTGGCGTCGCGCCGGCGCATCATGGCGAGGTAGTACGCCTTGTCGACCTCGCTCCAACGATTGTGCGTCTCGTCGGGCTCGATCCCCGGTTGCTTCATGGGTCGGGGCGGCCGTTCCTCCCAGAGGAAGAGCAGGGTCGGTCACACCGCCAACGCTCGGTTGTTGCCACGGGAACGCTGTACGGTGA
>JAJXZZ010000073.1 GCA_021779795.1 Acidobacteriota bacterium
AAGTCTCGCTCGTCGACAACCCCGCGTGCCCGACGGCGCTGTTCACGCTCGTGAAGTCAGTCGACGGGCAGATGGCTGATGTTCAGCCGAAGGAGCCGGCAATGCCGATCGAGAAGCGCACGATCCCCCAGGCGGACCTCGACGACGCGAAGGACAGCGACTTCGCCGGGCCCGACCGGTCCTACCCGATCCTGGAGCCGGCTGACGTGGCCGCCGCCGCGCAGGCGCTCGGCCGTGCGAAAGGTGGCGCCGCGGCGCGCGCGAAGATCAAGGCGCGCATCATCGCGATCGCGAAGAAGAAGGGCGCCGAGTTCGAGGCGAAACTCCCGAAGGCGTGGCGCGACGGCGCCGCGGACGAGAAGGCGCTTGAGGCTGACTGCTTCAAGGCCGCCAGCGACGTGCTGCCGGAGCCGTGGGACATCGAGCGCATCCTGACCGCGATCAACCTGCTCGAGTCCATCCTGGCGAACGAGGCGTGGTCGGCCGCCGCCGCCGCCGCCGACGGGCGGGAGGCCGCCGCCGCCGCCGAGCGCGCGCAGATCGACCTGCTCCGGCAGGCGATCGCCTACGCGCTGGAGTTTCTCTTCTCGGAATACGAGGAGCAGTTCGAGACGGCCGCCGCCGAGGGCGCCGAGCCGATCGCGATGGCCGCGACCGTCGACCTCGCGAAGGCGACGGCGGCACTCATCCTCAAGGTTGGCCGCCGCAACTCGAAGGCTGACCTCGAGACCATTCAGGCGATGCACGACAGCGCCGTCAAGCTCGGCGCGGTGTGCACGGCACAGAAAGCGGGCGACGGTGGAGACGCCACCAAGGCCGTGCTTCCTCCCACGGCCGCGGCTCCAGAGCCGCAGACGCCAACGCCCCCGTCGCCCGCCCCGGTCGAATCGGAGTCGCCCGCGCCGGCCGCCGAGAGGGTGACCGAGGCTTCGGCTCCGGCCCCGGTGGAGGACTCCCCGGTCGTGAAGGCGGTGCAGGACCACCTGGCCCAGACGACCGACGCGCTCACGAAGGCCCTGACCACGCTCGAAGAGCAGAAGGCGACGATCGCCGCCCAGGCGGGATCGCTCGCGCAGCTGGAGGAGCGGATCGCGGCGATCGAGGCGCAGCCGGCGCCCGGAGGGCCGGTGACCCGAGTGGTCCCCGTGGAGAAGACACTGGGCGGCGCGTCCGCCGCCCCGGCCCCGTCGCGCAGCCCCGCGGCGAGCCCCACGGGAGACGGCGACGAGGTGCTCAAGGCGTTCGACACGCTGGCGAACGCGTCGAGAACCGAGAGCGAGCGGCTCGAGCTCGCCCACAAGAAACTGGCGTACATGCGGCAGACGCGGCAGTAGGCCGACTGTCGTCACGCCGCCGAAAGGATGCGCTCCATGAAACCCGTAACCGAAGTGACCGCGGAACTCATCGCCAAAGCCCAGGAACTGATCAAGGGCCAGAGCCCCGTGCAGAAGGCGCTGACCTCCGCGTCCGGCTTCGCCGGCTACGACCTGCAGCCGATCGCGATCCTGCTGCAGCCGGTGATCACCCCGCTCCGGAACCGCCTGCCGCGCGTCGGCCCCAACGGCGGCGGCACGTCCGCCGAGTGGCGCTACATCTCGTCGCTCATCAGCAAGGGCGTCACGACCGCGACGCCGAGCGCCGAGGGCGCCAAGGGCAACGCGCTCAGCTACGCGGCGACCCACGTGACCGCGGCCTTCGCCGAGAAGTCGCTGTCCGACAGCGTGACCCAGGCGGCGCTCGACGCCGCGAAGGGCTTCGAGGACGACCTCAAGGCCCGCGCGCACACCAACCTGCTCTACGCGCTGATGATGCTCGAGGAGCGCGACCTCCTGTTCGATCGCGTCACGGCCTTGGGCACCATCACGACGCCGACGCTCGTCGTGTCCACCAGCGCTGGCGGGATCGGCGCCGGGACGTTCAAGGTCTACGTCCGGCCGATCACCGGCAACGGCGACGGCACGATCACCCGCGGCAAGAAGTCGGCCGCGGCCACCACGGCCGCCCTGTCCGGTTCGACGAACCAGATCATCGCCTACACCACCTGGGTGGAGGGGGCGATCGGGTACGAGTGGTACGTCGACGACGGCGCCAGCGGCACCGCGACCCTGCAGACCACGACCGGCGTGAACGCCGTCGTCCTGAACGCGCTGACGACCAGCGGCGCCGCGCTGCCCGCCGACAACTCGGCCAACGCGATCGGCATGAACGGGCTCGTCGCGCAGCTGACGGCAGCCAACGGCGCGCAGATCACGACCCTGGCCACCGACACCACCGCGGGCCTCGGCACCGACTTCACGCTGGCCCACATCGACGGGCTCAACAAGCTCGTCTGGGACACCGCCAAGGGCAACCCCGAGGTCATCTACATGAACTCGACCCAGCGGATGCGGGCGACCAACCTGGTCCTCGTCGCCAACGGGGCGCCGACCCTGTTCGTGCAGGCCGGCACCGAGGACATGGCGGAGATCACGGGCGGCTACCTGCTCGCCAAGTACATCAACAAGGCGACGGGCCGCGTGCAGCGCGTCGAGACCCACCCCGACCTGCCGGACGGCACCATGCTGGCGATGAGCCACATGATCCCGTTCCCGACGGGCGGGGACATGGTCGGCGTCGACATCCAGGTGTCGACCGACTACCGGCAGATCGACTACGCGCAGACCAGCAACAAGTACGAGTTCGGCGTGTTCTGCCGCGAGGTCCTGCGGATGAAGTTCCCGGGCGGCGCCTGGGTCCTCCGCAACATCAAGTCGAACGTCAACGGGTAACCACTGCGCGGGGCGGGCTGACCGCGGGTCGGCCCGCCCCGCCGGTTCGAGGCACGCGATGAGATTCCGGCACCCAGCCATCGTGGACGGCGCGATCGAGCACCCGGTCCACGGCCATATCCCGATCGTCGACGGCGTGCTCGACGCGCCGAAAGCGCTCGGGGACGAGCTGCGGCTGGCGCCGATCGCCGAGGCGCCGGAGTCTGGCGGGGCACCGGCCGAGGCCGAGCCCGCGCCCCCGCTGGCCGAGGAGCCGATCGACGCCGGCGCCGAGACGCTGAAGCCGTTCCGCAAGGCGCCGCGACGCGGCGCGAAAGGGTAGGGACCATGCAGCGACTGATCGTCGTGCTAATCCTGACGGCCCTGGTCCAGTAGGCGCGACGCATGGCTGTCACCACCGCCGTCACCACGCTCGTCTCGATCGACGCGATCCGCGCCTGGATGGGCGCGCTCGACGCCGACGACACAAAGGACGCGCTGCTCGCGCAGTGTGCCGACGCGGCCTCGGCGGAGCTCGAACAGCTGACGTCGCGGATCTTCGTGACGCGGACGGTGACCGACACGCTCGACGGCCAGGGGCGGCCGGACCTCTGGCTGTCCCGCCGGCCGATCGTCTCGGTCACGAGCGTGACGATGGACGGCGCCCTGGTGGACCCGGGGCGCTACGTGGTCGACGCGACGCTGGGGCGCCTGCGGATGCCGGCCGGCAGCTGGACGGTGGGGATCGCGAACCTCGTCGCGGTCTACAGCGCCGGCTACGGCGCACAGGGGGCGGCGACGTTGCCGGTCGACGTCGTGCGGGCGTGCCTCGACCTGGCCAAAGCGATCTACGACGAGAAGGCGACGGGCGCGATCACGCTCGCGTCGGTGACCATGGGCGCCGCGGGGAGCGTCACGCTGAAGACCGGGAAGTACCCGCCGTCGGTCGAGCGCGTGGCCAGGACCTGGCGGGAGACGCGGGCCTAACAATGATCGAGATCTCCTGCGACGCCGCGGCGGTGACGGCCACGCTGAGCCAGGCCTCGGCGCAGGTCGGCGTGCGCCTGGCCAAGCGGATGCTCCCGATCGGGAGTCGGCTGCACCAGCTCGTGGTCCGCGGCAAGCTGAGTGGCGACCCGCTCCACAAGCGGACCGGGACGCTGCAGCGGTCGGTGCAGTCGGCCGCGAACAACAACCAGGCCACGACGGTCACGCCAGACCGTGTCGAGACGCGCATCTGGTTCGACCCGGCCAAGGCGCCCTACGGCGCCATGCTCGAATACGGCGGGACGATCCTCCCGAAACGGTCGCGGTTCCTGGCCATCCCGCTCGGTGCCATGAAGACCGCCGCGGGCGTGTCGCGTGGCACGGCGCGCGAGGTGATGGCGAACCCGACCGCCTTCGGCTTCAAGCACGCCTTCGTCGCCAAGGGCGTGATCTTTGGCTACCAGGGCCACGGGAAGCGCGGGATGGTGACCACCGTCCCCCTCTTCGCGCTCAAGTCAAGGGTCGTCATCCCAGAGTTCGCGCCGCTGCGGAAAACCTTGGCCGACTCCCGCGAGTGGATCGCGCAGGAGGTCGCGGCGGCGACCGGCGAGGTCGTGCAGTGGTTCGGGGGCCAGCCATGAGCACGCCCGTGCGCCTGGCCGTGCTGCAGTCGATCGTGGACGCGCTCCGCGCGATGGGGCCACAGATTGGCTGTACCTACCAGGTCGCGCGCGACGAGGACGTGACGCTCGATCGCCGAAACCTCGCGACCGTGTTCAGTCTGCCGGCGTTCGTCGTTGAGCCGGAGGGCGGCGGCCAGCGCGAGTTTCTGCCGGCCAACCGGATCAAGGACCGGTTCCCGGTGGTCATCTACGGCCGCGTCGACGCGACGGGGCTCTCCGATTCGGCGCGACGACTCACGGTTTTCGAGCAGCTCGCGGCGGACGTGGAACGCTGCCTGACGCGCGACATCACGCGCGGCGGCCTGGCCATCGACACGCGCGTCCTGCCGCCGCGCGAGCCGTACATCGAACTGGACCCGGTGAACTCGGTCTATCTCGAGCAGCCGGTCGAGGTGGTGGTGCGGCGCATCTACGGACAGCCGGAAGGGAGCTAGCGCGATGATCCACCGCAACCGCTTGCAGAGCGTCATCGAGATCCGCGCCGGCGAACGCAGCCGCACGATCGCGCCCGGCGCGCGCGTGGACCTGGCCGAGGAATTGTGGCCGGGCTATCCGTTGGCGCGGGCCGTGGACCCGGGCTGGTTCGAGCCGGAGCTGCCCCCGGCCGAGGCGGTGGACGAGCCGTCGGCGCCGGCGGCCGCCCCGACACAGGACGACGGAGACGCGGCGACGACCGCAGGAGAGTAGCACATGACGAACTGGACCCTCGGACGCACCGGGCTGCTGTACGTCGCCGAAGAGACCGCCTACGGGACCGCCCCGACCTTCGCGCCGACGAACTTCTTCCGGCACCTCAGCGCGGCCCTCTCGTACAACCCGCAGAACCGCGTGGATTCGCCGGCCCGCTACACGGACCCGGACGTGCGCGCGCGGCTGCGTCGCCGGCAGTCCGGCAGCTTCGACGTGACCGGCCTCTTCTACCCGAGCGGCACGATCGCGACGGCGCCCGAGGCCGCCCCGTTCCTGAAGAACGGCCTCGGCGCCTCCGCGGTCGGGGTTGGCACGAGCACGGTCTCGGCGGCGCCCGCGCCGACCGCGACGGGCGCCACAGTCGCGTCCGGCACCGGCTTCGCGGCCAACACGTTCATCTCGATCACGATCGCGACGGGCGCCAACGCCGGCACCTACGTGCGCTTCCTGACCAACGTCGCGAGCAACGCGCTCACGTGGGCGCCTGCGCTGCCTGCGGCGCCGGCCTCGGGCGACACGGTGAAGGCGGGCGTGACCTACTCGCTCGCGACCGCGTTGCCCAAGTCGCTCGACATCGGGCACTACGCCGACAACCAGAACCGCGAGCAGCTCGGGTGCGTGGTCGACAAGCTGGCCATCACCTTGGACGCGGCCGAGGAGCCGCGGATCCAGGCGAGCGGGCCGGCGCAGGGCTACGCCGCCTCGGCACAGGTCAAGCCGGGCGCCTTCACGACGGTCGGCAGCGACGCGACGATCCCGAGCGGGATCTTGGGGTCGCTCTGGGTGGGGGCCACGCCGACCAACCTGGAGTTCCTCAAGCTGGTGCTCGAGGTGCAGAACGGCATGGCGCTGCAGGACACCGCGTTCGGCACGCAGAAGCCGGTGACCTACTACCGCAAGTCGCGGCGCACCGTGACCCTCTCGCTCGACACGATGGTGAGCGATCAGTTGACGCTCTTCCAGGCGGCGATCGCGCTCACGGATACGCCGTTCTTCGCGCAGTGCGGCACGGTCGAGGGCAACCAGATCGCCATCTACTGCCCGGTGACGCAGTGGGAGGTGCCCGACACGCCGGACGCCGACGAGACGAACCAGTGGAATTTCCGCGGGCGCGCGCTCGGCACGACGGGGAACGACTCGGTGTACGTCGGCGTCTGCTGACGGTTCGGTTCTCGGCCTCTTGCGCTCGCTGAGGCCGGGCTTGTCGGGGCCTTCTTCCTGGCGGCTCGGCCTCCCCACAGCAGGGCGCTTCTGATCGTGGCGGGTGACCAGTGGCTGGTGCGGGCTGACGGCTCGCGCCGGCCCCTTTCGATCAGGATTGCCCATGGCAAAAAAGCGACTCGACCGATTCATTCCCACAGCAATCCCCCTCGACGACGCGCTGGTCTCCGTGCGCGTGCGCCGGTTCACCGAGGCGGAGCTCCTCGAGGAGCGGCGCCTCCGCGACGCGCTGGCCAAGCCCGCGGGCGACGCGGCGCCGCCGGACCTCAAGACGGTCCTGGCGCGCGCGCTGGAGAACGCCAAGCGGATGATCCGCGCGTACGTCGTCATCGACTCCGGCGAGCTGGAGGATGACACGGGCCAGCCGATCACCACGGGCGCCCAGCTCCTTGAGGCCTTGCCGGGCCGCGAGGACCTCATTCACGGCCTCGTGCAACTCGTCTGGGCCGAGAACGAGCTGTCGCCGGGCCAGCGTGAGGATTTTCGACGGGCAGTCGGTTCCGCGCTTGGCTGGGCGGCGTGGATCGGCGGACCAAGTGGGGCCGCACCGGATCCGACTGCCGGCAGTGTCAGGCCGCCGGACTCCAGCGCGAGCGCGGCTGCACCGTCGCTCGAGGCGCCGAGCGCGGACGGATCGTCTGGAGCGACGGATCGCTCCACCTCCGCCGCTGTCCCGTCCGCAGCCTGACGCCGGCGTTCGAGTACGCGTGGGACTGGTTCCACGCGACACACGCGGTCACGGCGCAGGGGTTCACGGCGGCCTGGACGCTCGTCGGGACGCCGGGGCCGGGCGGGATCGGGGATCAGGACGCGTGGCTCTGGCAGGCCCTGAGCCACCTCAGAGACGTGCACAACACGCTGCTCCGTGAGCGGGAGCGGCGAGGCGAGCGGACGCGCAAGGACTCGCGGCGGAGACAGCAGACGGATGGCTGAGAACACCGCCCAGATCGTCGTCCAGGTCAAGAACCTGACCAGCGAGGCCTTTCAGGCCATCACCAATGACCTGAAGCGCCTCGAAGGCCAGGCCTCGGCCACGGGCCAGCAGACGGCCGCGGGTATGGCCAAGGCCGGCGCGGCGTCGAAAGAGGCGCAGGGCGCCGTCGACGGCCTGATGGGGGCGTTCGGCCGCGGCGCGTCCGGGCCGGTCGACCAACTCAAGGCCAAGTTGACGAGCCTGGCCGAAGAAGGGCTCGGCCAGCTGACGCAGCGAACCGGTCTCAGCCGAGCCGCACTCCTCGACCTGGCCGTCGGCGCGGGCGTGACGGTGGGCGCCCTGGCCGCGCTCGGGGCCGCGCTCAAGGCCGCGGTGGAGTACACGGTCGAGACCGGGTCGGAGCTGCACCGGATGTCGCTCATCACGGGCATCTCGGTCGAGGGGCTGTCGAAGCTGCAGTACGCCACGACCGTGACCGGTGAGTCGATGGCGACGCTCACCAACGCCACGTTCATGCTCCAGCGTCGGCTGGGCGAAGACTCCCCCGAGTTCGAGCGGGGCCTCAAGGCGATCGGGCTGACCCTGCAGGATCTGCAGGGTCAGCAGCCCGACGAGATGCTGCTCCGTGTCTCGGACGCCATGCGATCCACCGGGGACTCGACCGCGATCGCGACCGCCGCGTTCGGGCTCTTCGGCCGGCAGGGGCGCGAGCTGTTGCCGCTCCTGCTCGAGGAGTTGCGCGATCTGACGGTGGAGGCGGAGCAGAACGGGTCCACCTGGACGAAGGCCCAGGCGGACATGGCGGAATCGGTCGAGCACGCCGAGGGCCGGATCACGGCGTCGTGGAACCGGATCAAAAAATCGGCCGGCGGGACGATTCTCCCGATCGTGGCCGCGCTGCTCGAATGGGTCACGAAGGCACCGGACGCGAAGGAGGTCTCGCCCTCGCTGCGACTCGGCGCGCCCGCCCCCGACGACCAACAGCGGCTGCTCGAGGAGATCGGCAAGCAGTTGCAGGCCATGTATGGCGGGGCGGCGGCACACGCCCCCTCCCTCCCGTTCTTCGCTGCGCCGACGCTGGGTCCGCTTCCCATCCCCGACAGCGAACGTACGGCGATGGCCTGGCAGGCCTTCACCTCCACGGGTGCCGCCGCGCTCTCGTCGCAGGCGCGGCAGATGGCGCTCGCGATGTTCCAGCAGGGCGGGACCGCCTCGCGGGTCTCGTCGGCCCTCGGGGCCGCCGGGATCGCAGGGGCGACTCCCGAGGGCATCTCCGGGCTCTACGACACCTGGAAGACGAGCGCCGCCGCGGCGAAGAAGGCGATGGACGAGGCCAACGCCGCGCACGCGAAGGCGATCAGTCAGCGGTTGGACCTGGACGAAGCGGCGAGCGCGCAGGCCAAGGCCCTCGCTGACGCGGACCTGGCGGCATGGCAGGCAGACAATAAGGCCTCTGTCGACGCCGGCCTCGAGCGGTATGCCGCCGCCCTCGAAGCCGACCAGCGCCTCTATGCACTGGCCGAGGGGTACCAGGACAAGACGCGAGCGCTCTACGCGACGGGCACCGACTATCAGCTGCGACAACTGGACATCGAGGAGAAGGCGCAGATCGCCCAGATCCGCGCGGCGCGGAACGCCGGCGAGGCGGCGAAGGCGGCGGCGATCGCGAGCACGAAGGCCCTCTTCGACGAACAACGGAAGCTGATTCGCGAGAGCCACGGCGACTGGATCGACTACTTCTCGCAACTGGAAACGGCGGCGCAGACGCTCGCGCAGAGCCAGCGCGCCGGTGTGGCGGCGGTGGGCCTCGGACTCGTGACCATCGCGAGCGGCCTCAAGACGACCCTGCAGATGGATGCGCGGATCGCGCTGGACCTGAAGGCGCTCAAGTCCGGGACCGTCGACACTGACAAGGCCGTCATCCAGTTGGCCCTCGACCTGGCGCAGGCGGCCGCGAACGCCGTGGCGGCCTTCGCGGCGATCTCCGACAGCTCGAGCCGCGCGATGAACACGCTCCACGGCGTCCTGGGGGGCCTCCAGCTCGGCGCCAGCATCGGGTCCATCGTGCCCGGCCTCGGGACGGCGCTCGGCGGCGGCCTCGGCGCGCTGGTCGGCGGCCTGGCCGGGCTCTTCCACTCCGCCGCCGACGAGCTGCGGTCCACACAGCAGCAGGTCGACCAGTTCATCCAGAGCCAGGGCGGCATCGAGCAGCTCACCGCCTCCGTCCAGCAGTTCGGCCTGACGATGGACTACGTCAACCGGATGATCGCGACGACGCCGGGGATCGCGATGCTGGCGCAGGAACTCAGCGAGGACCAGAAAATCCTCGATGCGGCCGTGTCGGCCGGCAAGGGCTTCGCCGACATGGTGGCGGGGTGGGCGACGCCGCTCACGGACGCGAGCGCGCACCTGTCCGACCTCCAGTCGCAGCTGGCTAGCGCGACCGACGCCTCGTCCTACGCGGCCACTTGGCAACAGATCCAGGCGCTCCAGGCGACGGTGGCCGACCTCGGCGCCGCCAGCAGCCAGTCGGCGGCCGAGTTCCAGCATCTCACCGAAGAGGGCGAGGCGGCGTTCGCCGCGATGCTGCGCAGTGGCTCGTCGCTCACCGACGCGATGGCGGCGATGGGCGACAGCTTCAAGACGTTGGTGACGCTGCAGGAGCAGTTCGGCTTCAAGGTCGACGCCGGGTCCCAGAAGGTCCTCGACTTCTACAAGGCGGTCACCGGCAACGCCGACACGGTGCGCTATCTGTCCGGCCTGTCCGCCTTCATCACGGGCATTGGCGGGTCGATGACAATCACGCCCGCGATGGCCTCGGACTGGGGGGCCCAGCTGCAGGCGGCGCACGATCAGCTCAAGGCGGGCGGCGTATCGGAGGCGGACATCCTCCTGATGATGCAGGGCCCTCTGCAGGCGGTGTGGGAGCAATCCCAGCAGCAGCTCCTCCCCCTGGACGGGTCGCTCAAAACGCTGGTGGACGAGGCCCTCGCGCAGGGACTCATCGGCGAGGACCAGAAGTCGGTGGCCGAGCAGCAGCTCGACGTCCTGGTCGACATCAAGAACGCCGTGATCGGGATCACGCAGGAGTGGCAGCAGCAGCATGGGGGACTGAGCGGGCCGGGCACGGCGGGCGGGGGCGGCGGCGGAACCCAGACCAACACCTCCTTCTCGTGGACGTCGCCGATCTCGACGGGCGTCTCGAACTTTTCGTATCCGGGGACCCTGT
>JAJXZZ010000074.1 GCA_021779795.1 Acidobacteriota bacterium
CAGAGGAGGCTCGTCGCCCCCTCGACGCGCTGGCCGGGATTGAAGACGAGCCCGAGGTGGTTCGCCAGGTTCGACGCGTACCGAAACACGATGTAGGCGTCGTCCACGACGTCGAACCGGCCGAGGACCACCACGAGCAGCCACGCGACGAGCACGGCCGTCCCGGGAGCCCGGAGGAGGGGTCGCCCGTTCATGCGCCCCAGAGTATATCGAATGGCGCCTGCGGCCGCCCGGGCCCGCGAGCCGCAGCGATTGGCGTAGCCACGCGGCGCGTCTCATGGCACTATGAGGCCATCGCCAGGATGCGCCAGCAGCCACCATTCGTGGGGCGCCGTCAGGTCGCCCCGAGCGTCGGGTTCACCGACTACTACCTTGCCGCCATCCCCACCGTGGACATGGTTCTGAACCAGGTGGGAAGTGTGGTCGCGGTACGCGTGTGGACGCTCAGCCTCTTTCAGGTCGTCCGCGGGGCGCTCCTGCTGCTCAACGTCGTCCTGGTGGGCCGCGCCCTGGCGGCGACCGACCGGGGGACGTTCCGCGCCGTGGCCGCGGTCCTCCTGTTCCCGGCCTCGCTCGCGGCCGCCGCCGTCCTCGAGTCGGCCAGGCGGTCGGGCGTCGCGCCCGAGACGATCGTGGCCGTGCTGCAGACGTGCTACTGGGTGTCGATCCTGGCCCTGGTCCTGCTGCGCCGGGAGCGCGCCGAACCGTCGAGCGCCATCGCGAACGGCATCCTGCTGGGCGGGGCGATCGCGGCGGTGTCGGTGCTGGTCGCGCTGGCGGTAGGCGGAGGCAGGGAGAACGCCTACCAGCTGTCCGGCGTCGATGCGTCGTGGGGCTGGTTCCTGACGATGAAGGGGCTCACCGGGCAGCTGCTCGTGGCGGCCATCGTCGGCCTGATGGTTGGCGGCGAGCGCAAGACCCGGTGGCCGTACGCCGTGTCGGGCGTGTGCGCCCTCGCCACGTTCCTGACCTACGCGCGAACGGGGCTGGTCGCGCTCGTGGCCGCGGCCGCGTGGCTGCTGCTCTCGCGGTGGCGTCGCCGCGTGCTCCTCATCGTTCGGGACGTGGCGGGGATCGTCCTCGTCTCCTACCTGGTGCTGAGCGTGCCGCACGTGCAGACGGCGCTGACCGACAACCTGGCCCTGCGCTGGCAGGACGTCCTCGACCAGAACATGCGGGACCAGGGGAAGAGCGGATCCGGCCGCGCCACGCTCCTGCCGGACTCCTGGAGGGAGTTCCTCTCGGGAGACGCCGGGGACGTCTGGTTCGGCCGCGGGTTCGCGGGCATGCTGGACGCCGTCCAGGATGCCGGCTACATCCGGATCCATACGCACGACGACCTGCTCGACGTGCTGCTGGTCGGGGGCCTCGTCGGCCTGCTCTCGCTGACAGTCCTGCTGGTGACCGCGTGGCGACGGCTGGTGCCGCCCTCTTCGCGGCGGAGCCGCTGGAGGTACGCGGTGGCGATCGCGTTCGTCTGGGCCGCGCACGCCGCGTTCACGGGACAGCTGTGGCTTCCCGACGCGATGTCGTGGTACATCCTTGGGCTGGGCGCCATGGCGGCGGCACTGCCCCTGCAGGCCGCGGCGGTGAAACCGCGGCCGGGCGCGGGCCACCCGGTCCCGGCCATGGCCAAGAGAGCGGACGCGGGGCGGGGCGGACGGCCCTCGCCGGACTTCGACCTTGCCGGCCTGGCCGACGAGATGACGGATCCGGCCGCGATCGCGAGCCTGGAAGACGGGGAGTGGCCCCCCTTCGAGAACACCAGGGAGGCCGAGGTGGAATGGCAGCCGTTCGAGGGCGGACCGTGGTCGCCGCCGGAGCGCCGACAGTGACGGCAGGCAAGGTCCTCGTGACGACCGTCGATCCCGAAGCCCAGGGAGGGGTGTCGGCCTTCTGGAACGCCGTCGGTCCATTCCTGGGCCCTTCGGCCGAATACTTCGTCGTCGGGCGGCGTCATCGCGAGCGCGGCGCCGCCAGGATCGCCGCGCGGATTCTCGCCGACTGGGGGCGCCTGCGCCGGGTGCTCGACGCCGGAGGGTTCGACCTCGTCCATCTCAACCCGTCGCTGGGCCCCAAGGCCCTGCTGCGCGATGCCGTCAGCCTCGCCATGGTCAGGCGGAGGGGCGTGCGGTCGCTCGTCTTCCTGCACGGATGGGACCCGCAGACCGAGGCGCTGCTCGAAGGGCACTGGCTGAGCCTGTTTCGACGCACGTACCTGCGCGCCGACGGGATCATCGTGCTGGCGCGCGAGTTCGAAGACCGGCTCCGCAGAATGGGGTACGCCGGGCCGATCTACGTGGCGACGACGGCCGTTCCCGAGCACGCGTTCGACCGGGCTCCAGCCGACGGCCCGCGGCCCGAAGGGGTTCGGCTGCTCTACCTGTCGCGGATCGAGCCGCGAAAGGGGGCGGCCGAGGCCATCCGGGCGTTCGCGCTGCTCGAGAAGCGCCATCCGGGCGTGACGCTCACGCTGGCGGGAGTCGGTCCCGAACTCCCCTCCCTCTCGGCCTTGATCCGCGACCTGGGCCTGACGCGCGCGCGGCTGGTCGGCCAGGTCACGGGCGCGATGAAGACGAAGGTGTTCGCCGACGCCGACATCTTCGTGTTCCCGACGCTCTACGGCGAAGGGATGCCGACGGTGGTCCTCGAGGCCATGGCGCAGGGGCTGCCCATCGTCACGCGGCCGGTGGGAGGGATTGCCGACTTCTTCGAGTCCGGGCGGATGGGGTACAGCACCCCCAGCGAAGACCCGGCCGTCATCGCCTCCTTCGTCGAGCGGCTCGTCGTCGATCCCGACGCCAGGCGCGCGATGGGTGAGTACAACAGGGAGTTCGCGAGGCGGCGCTTCCACGCCTCGGTCGTGGCCGACCGGCTGACCTCCATCCACGAGGAGATGATGGCGCGGCCCGCGCCGCCGAAGGCCCGGTCGTGAAGCCGCTTCGTTGGTATTGGCACCGCGGCCGCGCCATGAGCGCGCGCGAACTGCTCGCCAGCTACGCCGGGCGCCGGCTGCGCGATGCCTGGAGGCCGGGGCCGCCCCGCCTGCCCGCGTCGCTGTCGCTCCGGGCCGGGTCGGTCCCGGCCGCGGAGATCGGGCGCTTTGCCGAGCGATACCCGCAGCAGGTTGCCGAGGTCGTCGGCGCGGCCGAGCGCGCGATGCGAGGGATCGTGCCTCTTTTCGGCCGGCCGTGCGAGGTCGGCCTGACGATCGACTGGCACGGCGATCCTTTCTCGCGCCGCCGCTGGCCGGCGGACGCGGCGATCGACGTGCTGACCGTCCGCGACGACCCCAAGCCGGTGTGGGAGCTGAATCGGCAGCAGTGGCTGCCGACGCTCGCCCTGGCCTACCGCCTGACCGGGGACGAGGCGTTCGCCCGGCGGGCGCTCGACGACATCGATTCGTGGATCCGGCAGAACCCCTGGCGGACCGGCATCAACTGGACGGCGCCCAGCGAGCTGGCGCTGCGGCAGATCTCCTGGCTCGCCACGGCCAGGCTGCTCGAGGCGACGCCGGCGTTCCAGGCCGATGCCCGCTCGCGGATGGCCGCGGCGCTCTTCCGCCAGGCTGCCTATGTCGCGAGCCACCTGTCGCTGGGCTCGTCGGCGAACAATCACCTCGCGGCGGAAGCGATCGGCCTCCTGCTGAGCGGCGAAGCGCTCGGGGTCGGCGCGTGGCGCCGGGCGGGAGAGTCGCACCTGTCGAGCCTCGCCCCGCGGCTCTTCCGCGAGGATGGCACCGGCGCGGAGCAGTCGATCGCCTATCTCGTCCAGACGCTCGAGTACTACCTGCTGGCCGCGGCCGTGTCCTCGCGGCTGCGGTCCGACCCGAAGGTGCGGCAGCGGCTGGCCGCTGCCGCGCGGTTCCTGCAGGCGCTGACGGCCGACGGCGCCGCTCCGCCCGCGATCGGCGACGACGACAGCGGGTCGGTGCTCTGGCTCGGCTGGAGTCATCCGCGCGTCGGGTCGATCATCGACGCGGCCGCGGCGCTGACCGGCGGCCAGGCGCCGCTGGCATCGGGCTGGGAGCGCGACCCGTGGCTCCACTGGTTCGGCCCGTCGGCAGAAGGGCGGGAAGGCGGCGAAGGCGAGGCGCCGTCCGCCGTGGGATTCCCGGCGGGAGGCTACTACGAACTCGATGCGCGAGGCCCGGACGGGGACGCGACGCTGTGGTTCCGCTGCGGGCCGCTGGGCCTTGCGCCGCTCGCGGGCCACGCGCACTGCGACGCGCTCGCGGTTGACGTGCGGAGCGGCGGCCGCGAACTCATCGCCGACAGCGGGACGTTCACCTACAGGCCCGAGCGCGGGTGGCGCGCCTACTTTCGCGGCACGTCGGCCCATTCGACCGTCAGGGTGGACGGCGTCGAGCAGTCGGCTTACGCCGGCCCCTTCCTCGTGGTCCGCCGGGCCGACGCCCGCTGCCTGCGCTGGGCGCCGGGGGAGGGTGTCGCGGGCGCCCTGGACCTTGCCAACGGCTGCCGCCACACACGGCAGGTGAGCCTGGCCGACGGCGGTCGGGCGTTCGAGATCGCCGACGAGATCGAGGGGCGCGGCGCGCATCTCGCCGAACTGTTCTTCCACGCCCCGCCGGATGCCGCGGTGCGCGTCGAGGAGGACGGCCGCGTGCGCATCACCCGCGAGGGGCGCGCGCTGGCCCTCCGGTTGCCGCCCGGCTGCGTGCCGCAGCTGTATTTTGGCGACGGCGCGCTGCCCCTCGGCTGGCATTCGAGAACGTACGGCGAGCGGACGCCCTGCTTCACGATCGTGGCGAGGGTTCGCTTCGAGGGGCGCGTGGCGCTGACGACCGTGATGGAGCCGGGCCCATGTGCGGGATAGCCGGGGTCGTGCGCCGTTCGGGCGTGTCTCCCGCCGATCGCGCGGCGTTGGGGGGCATGCTCCAGGCGCTGTCGCACCGCGGGCCGGACGACCGCGGCGTGTTCGAGGACGGCGGGCGCTCGCCGGGGGCGCTGCTCGGCCACGCGCGGCTGAGCATCCTCGATCTCTCGCCGCTCGGCCATCAGCCGATGACCGACGAGAGCGGCCGCTGGTCGATCGTCTTCAACGGGCAGATCTTCAACTTCAGGGACCTGCGCCCGATCCTCGAGCGGCGCGGGCACGCGCTCCGCTCGCGCAGCGACACCGAGGTGCTCCTGAAGCTGTTCGTGGAGTTCGGCCAGGCCTGCCTGCCGATGCTGTCGGGCATGTTCGCCTTCGCCGTGTGGGACTCGACGGAGCGCCGGCTGTTCGTCGCCCGCGACCGGATCGGCAAGAAGCCGCTCTTCTACTTCGACGACGGCGACCTGTTTGCGTTCGCGTCCGAGCCCAAGGCGCTCTTCAGGCATCCGGACGTGCCGCGGCGGATGCGCCGCGAGAAGATCGCCGAGTTCCTGACGCTGCGGTACATCTGCGCGCCCGACACGCTGTTCGAGGGCATCAGCAAGGTTCCGCCGTCGCACTGCGGGACGCTCGCCGGCGGCGCCCTGCGCCTCGAGCGCTACTGGTCGCCCCCGCCCGCGCTCGCCGCGCCCCCGCCGGCGGTGCGCGGCACGGCCGACGATCTCCGCGAGCGGCTGCGGGGAGCGGTCCGGTCCCGGGTGGTCTCGGACGTGCCCGTGGGCGTCTTTCTCAGCGGCGGGCTGGATTCGAGCGTCGTGACGGCGCTGATGGCCCGGGAGGGCGGCGGGCCCCTGCGCACCTACTCGGTCGGCTTCGACGACCCGGCGGTGAGCGAACTGCCGCACGCCCGCGCCGTCGCACGGCACTGCGGCGCCACCCACTGCGAGGTCGTGGTGAGGCCGGCCGACATCGTCGAGCACCTGCCGGCCGTCGTGCGCGCGCGGGACGTGCCGGCGTCGGAGGCCGCCGACGTGCCCTTCTTCCTGCTCGCCCGGCGGGCGCGCGAAGACGTGAAGGTCGTGCTGTCGGGCGAGGGGGCGGACGAGATCTTCGGCGGCTACTACAAGTACCTGTTCGAATCCTGGTCGGGATGGTACCGGGCCGTGCCGCCGACGGTTCGGCGCGCGGTCGAGCGGGGAAGCGCGCGCCTGCCCGGAAGGCTGTCGGCGCTGACGCGGTACGAGCGGGCGGCGGGCGAGCGGGACCCCGACGTCCGGGGCCTGTTGTGGTTCGCGTCCGATCCCGGCCCGCTGGGCGCGCGCGATCCGCGCGACGAGGCCGGGATCCGCCCGCCGCAGTGGGTGATCGACGAATGCGCCCTGCTGGGATACGGCGGGGCGCGGCAGCTCGCCTTCTACGACCTGCGGTGCTGGCTGCCGGACAACCTCCTGGAGCGCGCCGACCGGTTGACGATGGCCGCGTCGCTCGAACTGAGAGCGCCGTTTCTCGAGCACGAGCTCGTGGAATACTGTTTCCTGCTCGACGACCGCGCGAAGGCGATCGTGGGCGAGCCGAAGCGGCTGCTGCGGCGCGCGGCGGCCGGCCTCGTGCCCGACCGGACCATCCGCCGGTGGAAGAAGGGGTTCTCGACCCCCATGTCGCGCTGGATGCGCTCGGACTTGCGCGACTGGGTCGGCGACCTGGTGCGCTCGCGCGAGATCTCGGAGCTCGACGTGGTCGATGCCGCCGCGCTGGGCCGCCTCTTCGAGCGCCACGCGCGGGGAGAGGCGGACCACGGGAAGGCGCTGTGGGGGGCGGTGACGCTGGTGACGTGGATGCAGGAGAGCAGAGCGACCGGGGGCGGGCAGTGAGCGGGCGCGTGGACGTGCTCGGCGTGCCGGTGGATGCGGTGGACATGGACCAGGCGCTGGCCGCGGTGGACCGGCTGGTGCGCCGCCCGGGCCAGGTTCCGGCGGTCGTGCTGGCCATCAACCCGGAGAAGGTGTGCCTCATCCGGGAGGATGCGCGGCTCCGCGCGATTTTCAGCAAAGCGGACCTGCTCGTGCCGGACGGCGTCGGGGTCACGATCGCGATTCGCTGGCTGCACGGCTCGACGGTCGGGCGCGTGCCCGGCGTGGACCTGATGGTGCGGGTCTGCGAGGCGGCGCCCGAGGCGGGCTATCGCCTGTTCGTGTTTGGCGGCCGCGAGCCGGTCAACGCCCGCGCGGTGGAGGCGCTCCGGCAGCGGTGCCCCGGCATCGAGATCGTCGGCCGGGAGCACGGCTACGTGGACGAGGCCGGCATGCCGGCGCTCGTCGATCGGATCAACGCGTCGGGCGCCGACATCCTGTTCGTCGGCCTGGGGAGCCCACGGCAGGAATTCTGGATCGAGGCCTGGCTGCCGAAGCTGCGCGTGAAGGTGTGCCAGGGCGTCGGCGGCAGCCTCGACGCGGTGAGCGGCGCCGTCCCGCGCGCCTCCCTGGCCTGGCGGCGCCTGGGCCTGGAGTGGCTCTACCGCCTGATGACGCAGCCCCACCGGGGCCGGCGCCAGGTGCGGCTGGTCCGGTTCGCCGCGGCGGTCCTGCTGGCCCGCCTGCGCCTCGCGGCCGGCGTTCGCCCGGCGCCCGCCCGGCGGCCGTGATGGCGGGGATGGCGGGGACGGCGGGCTCCGGCGGCGCATGCCGGCGTCAGTAGCGCTCGCCGTGCATCGCGACGAAGAAGGCGAGCGTCTCCCTCGCGCCACGCGCCACGTTCCACGCCAGCTTCAGGGGATTCAGCCGCCACAGCTTCAGCTCGACGATCGCCCGCCTGGCGCCCCGCCAGTACGCCTCGAGCGCGGGGTTGTACTCGAGCCGGTCCAGTGACAGGGGGTTCACGCGCCTGAGCCCGCGCAGCAGCCGCGAGAACCGCGGCGCGGGGGGCAGGTCCGGGAGCCTCGGGGCCGCCACGGCCGCCGCCCGGGTGCCCAGCGCCTCCCGCACGACCTCCAGCCGTTCGGCCATCGTGGCGCTGAACCCGCTGACCCCTTCGCCCAGGCGACCCTGGAGGGTGGAGAGCTTCAGCGCCGCGGCCGTGTGCACCCGGCCCCACGCCAGCTTCAGTTCCCGCGCCGAGGTCGGCGTGAGCCGCCGCAGGTCGCCGAGGAACCAGTAGTCGTCGCGGCGGATGCGGGTCTGCAGCCACAGCTCCTGGATCTCGAGGTAGAGCTTCCCGTACTCGCCGAGCAGGCGGGCGATCTCGCGCGCGCGCCGCTTGTAGAAGGGCCACCGCCGCTCGACGGGGAACGTCGGCCGGCGCGAGGTCCGGTCCTTGAGGCGCAGGAACCCGGTGACCATCGGGTGCGCCCCTTCGATCATGCCCGCGCGGTACCAGAGCAGCGTCTTGAGGACCCCCCAGTAGGTGTGGGGGTTCTGGGCGATCAGCACGCGCCGCATGTGATCGAACGAGTAGAACTCCGCCCAGGCGTCGCGGAACGCCGCGGTCCATTCGGCCGCGCTCATCCGCGGGTGCGGCGCTGCGGCGTGGAAGGCGTCGTAGTTGTTGTAGTCGGCGTCGAGGGCGACGCCCGCCTCGACCGCCGCCTGGTGGTCGCGCGACCCGGGCAGCGGCGTCAGCATGAAGAACGACGCCTGGTCGAAGCGCATCGTCTCGGACAGGGCGCGCACGTCCTCCATCACCCGCTCGTAGGTGTCGTGCGGGAACCCGATGATCACCCCCGCGTGGCAGACGACGCCGACCTCGTGCCACCGCGCGACCATCTCCGCGTAGTCCGCCGCCCGGTTCTGAGGCTTGCCGCCGGCCGCGAGGTTGTCGTCGCGGACCGATTCGACGCCGATGAAGACCTGCACGCAGCCGGCGCGCGCCGCCTTCTCGACGAAGCGCGGGATCCTCGGAGCCTGCGTGTCCACCTGCATCATGAAGTCGATGTCGAGCCCCTCGTCGTCGCGCAGGCCGATGAGGCCGTCGAAGATGGCCTCCCACTGCGGGTTCCGCCCGAAATTGTCGTCGGTGAAGAAGTAGTGGCTGACGCTGCGGCCGCCCTTCAGGTGGTAGTTCTCGCGGATCTGCCCGATGATGTGCGCCGCGTCGCGCGAGCGCATCCTGCGGCCCTGGACGTTGATGATCGTGCAGAACGAGCAGGAGAACGGACAGCCGCGGCCCGCGTCGATCGTGCCGTTGCGGGTGGTGACGAACCGCCGCTGGGTGCGCCAGGAGGCGCGCGGAAGGGGGACGCCGGCGAGATCGGGCGGCGAGCCGAGGAAGTCGTAGATCGGCTGCAGGCGGCCGGCCAGCGCGTCGAGGAGAATGCCGGCCCAGCGGCCCTCCACCTCGCCCAGCACCAGCGTCACGCCGGCGTCCAGCATCTGGCGACACTCGGGCGGGGTCGAGGGCGACATCGCCATCGCCCCGCTCACGTGGAAGCCCCCGACGAGGACGTCGAACCCCTCGGCCCGGAACTGCGCGGCCAGGTCCTGCGCGCGCGGGAACTGGTTGGTCTGGACGCCCACCAGGCCGACGACGACCTTCGTGCCGCGGCGCCTGAACCGCCGGCCGAGCGCCGCCGGATCCACGCGCGAGACGATCTCGTCGATGACCTCGACGCGGACCTTCGTGCCGCCGAACGCCCCCGAGGCGACCGCGTCCTCGGTGAGGCTGTGGAGACAGCTGAGCGTGTTGCTCGGGAGCGTCCCCCGCCAGTGCCGGACCACGTAGCCGTCGTCGTCGTACCTCGAGGGCCGGATCAGGACGACCACCAGGCGTCGGGCGGTTACAGACGTGCCACACCTCCTGCCCGGCGGTCATCCGCCGGGCGTCTTCCCGGCCCGCGGGGGCTTTCGGGCGCGAGAAGACCCATGATCACGATGGCGCTAGTGAAGCGGCTGCAGGTCGAGGACCACCGACAGCACGCCGCCCAACACACTGTACCGTCCGGACTCATACACGCCATATCGGTAGCGGCCGTAATAGCCGTCGTTGTAGCCGCGACTGAAGCCCTGGCGGAAGTAGTAATTGTAGTCGGCACGATCGACGTAGAAGCCACCGTAGCCGTAGTTCGCGTCCTCATACGCGTACGAGGTCTGGTAATTGAACGCCCAGTGGTCCATTCGGTCTGCCCGTCCAGCCCGGAAGCCCTGGTCATAGCCGAAGTTCACGGCCTGCCGGAGCATCCTCGCGCCGTACTCATTGGTCTCGTAGAAGCGGCCGTCACGGGAGTACCGGTAACTGTCGGGCGTGTAGAAGTACGGGTCGCCACCGTAATTGTAGTGGCGGTCGTTCTGGATCCGCGCCTGCTGCTGACGCAGGCCCGCCATGTACTCCCGCTGAAAGCCGTACTGCGCCGTCCGGTGCTCTTGCTGCAGCCGGGCCTCGTACTGGGGTGCCGCACGCTGCTGCTGAGCAAGCTGAGCCGAGTACTGCGTGAGGCGCTGCTGCTGCTGGTCGATGCGCTGTTGCTGCTGCTGCTGTGGCAGGCGCCGCTGCGCCTGCGGCCTGGCTTGCTGCGGCCTGGCTTGCTGCGGCCTGGCTTGCTGCGGCCTGGCTTGCTGCGGCCTGGCCTGCTGCGGCCTGACCTGCTGCGGCCTGACCTGCTGCTGCTGCCTGGCCTGCTGC
>JAJXZZ010000075.1 GCA_021779795.1 Acidobacteriota bacterium
CCTGGTGCCACAGCCCCGAGAGCCAGCAGCTCCAGCCCGAGTTCATGCCGCAGCCGGATCGCTGCATCGAGTGCGGGGCGTGCACGGCGGCCTGCCCGTTCCACGCGGCCCCGCCGGCGGCCGCCGGCGGCCCGTTCGCGCCGCCCGAGTGCACGATGTGCGGCGCCTGCGCCGCCGCCTGCCCGACCGACGCGCGCCAGGTGGCGGGCCGGGTCATGAGCGCGGACGCCGTGATGGCCGAGATCGAGCGCGACCGGGTCTTCTACGAGGAGTCGGGCGGCGGCGTCACCTTCTCGGGCGGCGAGCCGTTCATGCAGCCGGCCTTCCTGGCCCAGGTGGTGGGGGCGTGCCGCGCCGCCGACCTCCACGTCGCCATCGAGACGTGCGGCCAGGTGGACACGCGGGCGCTGCTCGACCTGGCCCCCGACACCGACCTGTTCCTGTTCGACGTCAAGCTGATGGACGAGCAGCGGCACCTGGCGCACACGGGCGCGTCGAACGTCCGGATCCTGCGCAACCTCGAGCGCCTCGCCGCGGTCCACCGCAACATCCGCGTCCGCTTCCCGCTCATCCCCGGCGTGAACGACGACGACGAGAACGTGCGCGGGGTGGGCGCGCTGCTCGCCTCGCTCGGCCTCACGCGGATCGACGTGCTGCCGTACCACCGCGCCGGGCTCGCCAAGTACGCCCGGCTCGAGCGCCCGTACCGCCTTCCCGACACCGAGCCGCCGACGCCCGATCGGCAGACCCGCGTGGTCCGCCTGCTCGAGTCGTGCGGGTTGATCGTGCATCCAGGAGGAGCCTCATGACAGAACGTGTCGCCAGGCTGCGCCAGGAAAGCCTCGACCGCCAGCCCACGCTCTCGACCGAGCGCGCCGAGCTGATGACGGCGTTCTACCAGGACGCCCCGGCCGAGCCGCTCCCCGTCCTGCGCGCGCGCTCGCTCCAGTACCTGATGGAGCGCAAGGCGATCGCCATCCTGCCGGGCGAGCTCATCGTCGGCGAGCGCGGCCCAGCGCCCAAGGCCACGCCCACCTACCCCGAGCTGTGCTGCCACACGACCGAGGACCTCGACATCCTCGACTCGCGCGAGAAGATCTCGTTCGCGGTGGACGACCGCGCGCGCGAGGTGTACCGCGACACGGTCATCCCGTACTGGCGCGAGCGGTCGATGCGGTACCGCATGTTCCAGGAGCTGCCCGACGCGTGGAAGCACGCCTACGAGGCCGGCGTCTTCACCGAGTTCATGGAGCAGCGCGCGCCGGGCCACACGGTGGCCGACGACAAGATCTACCGGAAGGGGCTGGACGGCCTGAAAGCCGACATCGATCGGGCGCTCGCCGCGCTCGACGACCTCCGCGATCTCGAGGCGTACGACAAGCGGCAGCAGCTCAAGGGCATGCGCCTGGCGGCCGACGCCGTCATCCACTTCGCGCGCCGCCACGCCGAGGAGGCGCTCGGGCTGGCCGCGGCCGAGCAGGATCCGGCCCGCCGGGCCGAACTGGAGCAGATCGCCGCCAACTGCGCGTGGGTGCCCGAGCACCCGGCGCGCACGTTCTGGGAGGCGCTGCAGGCCTACTGGTTCATGCACCTCGGCGTCATCACCGAGCTGAACACCTGGGACTCGTTCTGCCCGGGCCGGCTCGACCAGCATCTCTACCCGTACTACAAGCGCGAGATCGAGGCGGGCACGCTGACGCGCGAGCGGGCGAAGGAGCTGCTGCAGTGCTTCTGGGTGAAGTTCAACAACCAGCCGGCGCCGCCCAAGGTGGGGGTGACGGCGGCCGAGAGCGGCACCTACACCGACTTCGCCAACATCAGCAACGGCGGGCTGAAGGCCGACGGCAGCGACGGCGTCAACGACGTCTCGTACCTCATCCTCGAGGTCATCGACGAGATGCGCCTGCTGCAGCCGTCGTCGAACATCCAGCTGAGCAAGAAGAGCCCGGACCGGTTCCTCAAGAAAGCCTGCGAGGTCATCCGCAAGGGGTGGGGCCAGCCGTCGATCTTCAACGCCGACATGGTGGTCGCCGAGCTGGTGCGGCAGGGGAAGGCGGTCGAGGACGCGCGGTGCGGCGGCACGAGCGGCTGCGTCGAGGCCGGCGCGTTCGGCAAGGAGAGCTACATCCTCACCGGGTACTTCAACCTGCCGAAGGTCATCGAGATCACGCTCAACGACGGCTACGACCCGCGCACCGGGCGCCAGATCGGCCCGAAGACCGGCGACCCGGCCGCCTTCACGACGTTCGACCAGTTCCTCGACGCCTTCCGGACGCAGCTGCAGCACTTCATCGACGTGAAGATCGCCGGCAGCCACGTCATCGAGCGGATGTACGCCACGATGATGCCGGCGCCGTTCCTGTCGATCGTCACCGACGACTGCATCGCGAACGGGCGCGACTACAACGCGGGCGGCGCGCGCTACAACACGCGGTACATCATGCCGGTGGGCCCCGGCACGGCGGCCGACAGCCTGTCGGCGATCAAGCACCACGTCTTCGACCGCGGCGACGTCCCGATGGGCACGCTGGTCAAGGCGGTGCGCGACGACTTCGTCGGCCACGAGGGCCTGCGCCAGCTGCTGCTGAACAAGACGCCGAAGTACGGCAACGACGACGAGTACGCCGACGCGTTCGTCACGCTGCTGTGCGACGAGCTGTTCCACCGGATCGACGGGCGGCGGGGGCCGACCGGGTCCACCTACCACGTGAACTACCTGTCCACGACCTGCCACGTCTACTTCGGCTCGGTGTGCGGCGCGACGCCCGACGGCCGGCACGCCTGGGTGCCGGTGTCCGACGGGATCTCGCCGGCGCACGGCGCCGACCGCCGCGGCCCGACCGCCGTCATCCGGTCGGCGTCGCGCATGGATCACGCGCGCAGCGGCGGCACGCTGCTCAACCAGAAGTTCACGCCGGCGACGCTCGAGGGCCCGGAGGGGATCGACCAGCTCGCCCACCTGGTGCGCGCCTACTTCAAGCTCGACGGCCACCACATCCAGTTCAACGTGGTGACGGCCGACACGCTGCGGAAGGCGCAGAAGCAGCCCGAGAAGCACCGCGACCTGATCGTCCGCGTGGCCGGCTACAGCGACTACTTCTGCGATCTGACCAAGGGGCTGCAGGACGAGATCATCGAGCGGACGGAGCAGAAGGGGTTCTGACGATCGGCGGTCGGCAGTCGGCGGTCGGCAGTCGGCCGGAAGCGCGTATAATGCGCCTCCATGAGACGCGCATTCCCGTCGTTGCTCACCGGCGCGGCCCTGGCCCTCGCGGCCTCGGCCGCGCTTCTCGGCGCTGACGTCCGCGCGCAGCGCGCGCCCGTCGCCCAGCCGCCGGCCGAGAGCTGGCTCCTCCGCCCGCAGCAGGTCTTCGACGCCACGAGCGAGCAGGCCCATCCCGGTTGGGTCGTGCTCGTCACCGGCAACCGGATCGCCGCCGTCGGCCCGCCGGCCTCGGTGACGCCGCCGCCGGGCGCGCGGACCATCGACCTGGCCGGCATGACACTCCTGCCGGGCCTGATCGAGGCCCACACGCACATCTTCCTGCATGCGTACAACGAGACGCCCTGGAACGACCAGGTGCTGAAGGAGCCGGAGGCCTACCGGACCATCGAAGCGGTGAAGCACTGCGAGGCGACGCTCATGGCCGGCTTCACGACGATCCGCGATCTCGGCACGGAGGGGGCGGGCTTCGCCGACGTCTCGGTCCAGCGCGCCATCGGCGAGGGGCTGATCCCGGGCCCGCGCCTGTTCGTCGCCACCCGGGCGATCGTCGCCACGTCCAGCTACGGCCCCGGGCCGTCGGGGTTCGCGACCAACTTCGTGACGCCGAAGGGGGGCCAGGAGGTGAGCGGCGTCCCCGAGATGCTCGCGGCGGTGCGCGATCAGATCGGCCACGGGGCCGACTGGGTGAAGGTCTACGCGGACTACCGCCGCGGCACCGGGCCGTCGGTCCCGACGTTCAGCCTCGACGAGCTGAAGGCGGCCGTGGACGAGGCGCACAGCGCCGGCAAGCCGGTGTCGGCCCACGCCTCGACGGCGGAGGGGATGCGGCGCGCCGTCCTCGCGGGCGTGGACACGATCGAGCACGGCTACGGCGGCACCGACGAGGTCTTCAGGATGATGGCCGAGCGCCACGTCGCCTTCTTCCCGACGCTGACGGCCGTCGAGGCCTACGCCGAGTACTTCGGCGGCTACAAGCGGGGCGGGCCGCCGACCCCGTCGATGGAGCAGGCGAAGCAGGCCTTCCAGCTGGCCATGAAGAACCACGTCGTCATCGGCCTCGGCGGCGACATCGGCGTCTACAACCACGGCGAGGACTACCGCGAGGCGGAGTGGATGGCGCGCGACGGGATGACGCCGGCGCAGGTGCTGCTGGCCGCGACCGCGGTCAACGCGAAGGTCCTGCGCCAGGCGGACCGGATCGGCACGATCCGGCCGGGCCTGCTGGCCGACCTCGTGGCCGTCCCCGGCGATCCGACGGCCGACATCTCGACGCTCGAGAAGGTCGCGTTCGTCATGAAGGACGGCCGAATCTACAAGAACGAGAAGCCGCGCTGACCCGGGGGTGGGAGCGGTCTTCCCGGACGCGCCGAATTCGATGACGGAATTGTGCGCCGCCGTGCCGACGGGGCTGATCGATTACAATTGCGTCATCCCGGAACCGGCCGCTGGAATAACCGCTCCGACCCCCAGAGCGATGATGATGTCCACGACCCGCACGCGCGGCCAGGCCGCACCTCGACAACCGCGGCGCCAGGCGAACCGGTCCCTGGCCGACACGGCCTACTCGCGCCTTCGAGACAGCATCGTCACGCTCAGGCTCGCGCCCGGCGCGCGGCTGACCGAGGCCGATCTCAGCCAGCGGCTGGGCATCAGCCGCACGCCGATCCGCGCGGCGCTCCTCCGCCTCCAGCAGGAGGGGCTCGTCGAGTCGACCGGCGCGGTCCGGTCGGGGCGCGTGACGGTGGCGCCGATGACGGCCGAGGACATGCGGGAGCTGTTCCTGATGGTCGGCGCGCTCGACGGCGTCGCGGCCCGGCTGGCCGCGGAGCTGCCCGCCGACACGCGAAGCGCCGTGGCGACCGAGGCCGAGGCCATCAACGCGCGGCTGCGGGCGCTGTCGGGCGCGGAGGCGGCCGACATCCTCGCGGCGCAGGAGCTGGACGTCGAGTTCCACCGCTGCTACGAGCGGGCGGCGGCCGGCCCCCGGCTTCTCGCCAAGCTGGCCGCGCTGCACGCGCGGCGCGAGCGCTACATCCGCGTGTACACCGAGGCGCTGATCCAGACGCACCGCGTGCAGGAATCGCTCGACGAGCACGGCGCCATCATCGCCGCCATCGCCCGCGGCGACGGCGAGGCGGCCGAGCGTCACGCCGTGTTCAACTACCGCAACGCGCTCGAGCGGTACCGCCGGATCGCCGCGGCGCACGACGGGCTCGAGCGCTGGCGCTGACCCCCTCCACGATCCCGGCCCGCCGGGAGCCGCCGGCCGATCCCCCGACTCGAGGGTAAGATAGGGGGCCGTCTCTATGCCGCCTTCGAAGACACCCGATTCCGCTCACCCTGCCCGGGACCCGCGTCCCGTCGTCCAGCTTCCCCGGTCCTGGCTCGCCGTGACCGTCGCGCTGCTCGTCGTGCCGTGGCTCGTCGTCGGCGGCGTGTACCTGCGGGGGCACGAGCCCGCCGGCCAGCCGGCGGTCCCGCCGGCGCCCGCGGCGCCGGTCCCGGTGAAGACCGGGCCGTGGGGCACGCTCGCCAAGACGCCGATCATCATCTCCCCGCCGCTCGAGCTGATCTCCGACTCGTGGGGCCGCGAGCACCACACGCCCTACCAGTGGCTGCTGCCGGAGACGACGCCCGAGGTGATGATGGCGTTCCTGTCATCGACCGGGCTGACCGCCGACCAGGTTGCCGAGCTGCGCGCCTCGGCGCGGCCCGAGCCGCGCATCAACGGGCTGGCGGTCGCGCCGACGCCCGCGCTGCTCAGGTCGCTGTCGCCGGAGGTCAGGGCGAAGCTGTACGTGCAGCTGGGCCGGACGCCGCTGAACGACGACCAGTCGAACGCCTTCCGGTTCGCGGCCGGGTCGAGCGACGCCTGGTTCGCCGGGGCGCGGATCTCGCCGGCCACGCGGCAGCTCGTCGAACCGCTGCTCTACCGGCACGGGCTGCACTTCTACTTCGCCGACGTCGATCTCGTCCGCTCGCAGATCGCCGACCCGGCCGAAGTGCGCAACCTCGCCAAGGTCCTCCTGCGCCAGCCGACTTACATCGTGGAGCTGGCCGTTCCAGACGTGGCGAGCGTGAAGGACCTGGCGGAGTACTGGGGCAAGGGCGGGCGCCGGACCGACATCCGTCCGCTGCTGGAGTCGGTGGCCGGCGGAGGCGCGGGCCGCTCGATCGACATCATCCACCTGCTCCCGCCGATCGCCCGCGAGCACCTATACCGGTATCCCCGGCTCACCGCGGAGGAGCGCGGCCGGCCGGCGCTCGTCAACTGCCTGTGGACGTCGCTGAACTTCTTCAACGCGACGCCGGACGACCGGTTCCTCGACGTCAACTACGCGCTGGACCACCTGCGGCGGGACTACGACGTCGTCGAGAGCAACTTCGAGCTGGGCGACGTCATCGCCTTCGTGGACGACCAGGGGAACATCTTCCACGCGGCCGTCGAGATTGCCGACGACCTGGTGTTCACCAAGAACGGCCAGTCGATGATGGCGCCCTGGGTCATCGTGCCGATCGGGACGCTCGAGGACTTCTACCGCACGCGCTGCGAGAACCCGCGGCTCGTCTACCATCGGCGAAAAGACATCTGAGCGGCGCCGGGTCTCCGGCGTGGTAGCATCGGCGCCCATGAGGCACGCATCTCTTCGCCGGCCGGCCCCTGTGGCCGTGCTGGCGCTCGCCCTCGTGCTGGCGTGCTCGCCGGCGCTGGCGCAGGCGCCGCCGTCGGCCGGCGCCCTCCCGGGCGATCTCGACGCCTACGTCGGCCGCGTGATGCGGGCGTTCCAGGTCCCGGGCCTCGCCCTGGCCGTCGTCAAGGACGGCCGGGTGGTGGCGGCCAGGGGCTACGGCGTCCGCCGCCTGGGCGACCCGGCGCCCGTGGACGCCCGGACGCGGTTCGGCATCGCGTCGAACACCAAGGTGTTCACGGCTGTCGCGCTCGGGCTGCTGGTCGAGCAGGGCCGGCTCCGCTGGGACGCCCCGGTCATCGACTCCCTCCCGTGGTTCCGGATGTACGACCCCTACGTCACGCGCGAGATCACGGTCCGGGACCTGCTGGTTCACCGGAGCGGCCTCGGCCTGGGGGCCGGCGACCTGCTCTGGTGGCCCAGGAGCACCTACAGCCGCCGGGAGGTTGCCGAACGCCTGCGCGCCATCAGGCCGGCGACGAGTTTCCGCGGCGCGTATGCCTACGACAACGTGCTCTACCTCGCGGCCGGGGAGGTCGTCGAAGCCGCCAGCGGCCAGTCGTGGGAAGACTTCGTGTCGTCCCGCATCCTGGCGCGGGTGGGGATGACGCGCAGCAACGTCAGGCACTCGGCGGCGGCCGGCGCGGGGAACGTGGCCGCGCCCCACGCCGCGATCGACGGGGTCGTGACGCCGATCGCCCCGTTCGACAGCGACGTCACGGACCCGGCCGGCGGCATCAACACGTGCGCCGAGGACATGGCGAAGTGGCTGCAGGTCCTGCTCGACCAGGGGCGCCTGCCCGACGGGTCGCGCCTGTTCGAGGCGGCCACGTGGCGGCAGATCACGGCGCCGGTGACGCCCATGCCGGACGCCGCGCCGCCGCCGGAGCTGCCGGCGCTGCGGTCGAACTTCCGGCTCTACGCGCTCGGCCTCGAGGTCCGCGACTTCAAGGGCTACAAGGTGCTGACGCACACGGGCGGCCTCCCGGGCTACGTGTCGCGGGTGCTGATGATCCCGGACCTGAAGCTCGGCGTGGCGGTGCTGACCAACCAGGAGTCGAGCGAGGCGTTCGACGCGGTCGCCTACGAGATTGCCGACGCCTACACCGGCGGGCCTCGAACCGACTGGCTCGCGGGTTTCGAGCGCGCGAGGGCGCGCGCGGAAACCGCCGCCGCGGAGGCGCGCCGCAAGGCCTCGGCCGCGAGGAACGCCGCGTCGAAGCCGTCACTTCCGCTCGGCGCCTACGCGGGCACGTACCGGGACGCCTGGTACGGCGACGTCTCCATCGCGATGGAGACCGGGAAGCTGGTGATCCGGTTCGCGAAGACCCCGTCGCTCGTCGGCGACCTGGAGCACTGGCAGTACGACACGTTCGTGGCGAGGTGGCGCGACCGCACGCTTCGCGCCGACGCGTTCGTCACCTTCGCGCTGAACCCGGACGGCACGATCGACCGGGCGAAGATGCGGGCGGTGTCGCCGGAGACGGATTTCAGCTTTGACTTTCAGGACTTGCTGTTGAGACCCGCCAGGTAAAGGCTTGCGACTCGCGACCGGCGACTGGCGGCCAGCTCGGCTTTCGGCGGTCGGCGGTCGGCCCGCAGCGTGACGGGCCGGCACAGCCGGAGGCCGAGGATCGACAGCCGTTGGCCGGACCGGCCGCCAGTCGCAAGCCGCAGGTCGCAAGTCGGATACCATTGTCCCTGAGGTTCACGATGAAGACCCATCTGCTCATCGCCATCACCGTTGCCATCGCCATGCTGTCAGCCCAGCCGAACGCCCAGAAGCTCACCTACCCCGTCGCGAAGAAGGGTTCCCAGGTGGACACCTTCTTCGGCGTCACGGTGGCCGACCCCTACCGGTGGCTCGAGAACTCCGATTCTCCCGAGACGCGCGCCTGGATCGACGCCGAGAACACGCTCACCTTCGACTTCCTGTCGAAGATCCCCCAGCGGGCGGCCATCAAGGCCCGCCTGACGAAACTGTGGGACTACGAGCGGTACGGCACGCCGTCGCGCGAGGGCGACTGGTACATCTTCGCGAAGAACAGCGGCCTGCAGCCGCAGTCGGTCATCTACAAGACCAAGTCGCTCGGCGGCACGCCCGAGGTCCTCATCGACCCGAACACCCTCTCGAAGGACGGCACGGTCGCGCTCGGCAGCGTCTCGTTCACCGAGGACGGGCGCTACATGGCGTACTCGCTGGCGGCCAGCGGGTCGGACTGGCTCGAGTGGCGGGTGCGCGACGTCGCCACCTCGAAGGACCTCCCCGATCTCGTGAAGTGGTCGAAGTTCAGCGACGCCTCGTGGCTCAAGAACGGGTCGGGCTTCTTCTACAGCCGCTACGACCAGCCCACGGGCGAGGCGCTCCAGGCGCTCAACAAGAACCAGAAGGTGTTCTTCCACAAGCTGGGCACCACGCAGGACAAGGACGCGCTGGTCTACGAGCGGCCCGACAAGCCGGACTGGGGGTTCGGGGCCGAGGTGACCGAGGATGGGCGCTTCCTGCTCGTCACGCAGACCGAGGGGACCGACAACCGCAACCGCGTGTTCGTCCGAGACCTGGGCAAGCCCGGCAGCGCGATCGAGCCGTTCCTCGACGCGTTCGACGCCAGCTACTCGGTGGTCGGCAACGACGGCGACACCTTCTACGTGCTGACCAACAAGAACGCGCCGCGGTTCCGGCTGGTGGCCGTCAGCCTGCGGCATCCCGCCGCCGACGCGTGGAAGACGCTGATTGCCGAGGCGCCGGGCAAGGCGGTCCTCGAGAACGTGGTGATGGTGAACGACCAGTTCGTCACCCTCTCGATGATCGACGCCCACCACGCGCTGCGGCTCTACGCGCTCGACGGCAAGCCCGGCGCCGAGATCGCGCTGCCCACGCTCGGGAGCATCAGCGGCCTGACGGGCCGGCGCGCGCAGAAGGAGATGTTCTACTCGTTCGGCTCCTACCTCTACCCGACCACCGTCTACCGCTACGACTTCACGGCGGCGAAGAGCGAGGTCTTCAAGAGGCCAGCACTGGCGTTCGACCCCGCCAGGTACGAAACCATCCAGGTCTTCTACCCCTCGAAGGACGGGACGAAGATCCCGATGTTCATCACCTTCAAGAAGGGGCTGAAGAAAGACGGGCTCAACCCGACGCTGCTCTACGGTTACGGCGGCTTCAACATCCCGATGATGCCCGGCTTCTCGCCGGCGGCGGCCGGATGGCTGGAAATGGGCGGCATCTACGCGGTGGCCAACCTGCGCGGCGGCGGCGAGTACGGCCAGGCCTGGTACGACGCGGGACGCCTGCAGCACAAGCAGAACGTGTTCGACGACTTCATCGCGGCGGCCGAGTACCTGATCCGCGAGAAGTACACCTCGACGCCGAAGCTGGCGATCA
>JAJXZZ010000076.1 GCA_021779795.1 Acidobacteriota bacterium
GCCTCGGGCGGGGTCGCACGTGACCCGGCCTGAAGCCCGGGGCCTGCAGCCTGACGCCCGCAGTTGACGCCTGCTTCGTCACTCCTCGCGCAGCGCCACCACCGGGTCGGTCCGCGTCGCGCTCCGCGCCGGCAGGTAGCCGGCCAGCCCGGCCACCGCCGCCAGCAGCGCGGCCGCCGCCAGCAGCGCGGCCGGGTCGGTGGCGCTCACGCCGAACAGGAGCGCCTCCATGAGGCGCGTCAGCGCCAGCGCGCAGAGGATGCCGACGCCGACCCCGGCGATCGCCGTGCCCGCCTCGCCGCGCAGGACCAGGCGCAGCACCTGCGCCGGCGTCGCACCCATCGCCATCCGGACGCCGATCTCGCGCGTGCGCTGCGCCACCCCGTACGAGGCGACGCCGTAGGTGCCGGCGACGGCCAGCAGCAGCGCCGTCAGCGCGAAGAACCCGATCAGGACCAGGTTGAACCGCCGCGAGCCGAGCGTCTCGGTGTACATCCCGCCGAGCGACCTGAACCGCGGCGGCGCCTCGGGGGCTTCCTCGCGCAGGATCGCGCGCGCCGCGGTCAGCGTGGCGGGCGAATCGTTCGTGGAGTGGATCAGCACCTTGAACGCCGACCGCGGCCGCTGCAGCAGGTCCACGTACACGGTGGGCCGCGCCGGCGCCTCGGGTCCCTGCTCGTGCGTGTCGGCCACGATCCCGACGACGGTCAGCAGGTGCAGGTCGCCGTCCATGTTGCCGAACTGGATCGTCCGCCCGATCGGGTCCTGGTTCGGCCACCGCGACCGCGCCAGCGACTCGCTGATGACGGCGACGTGCGGCGCGTCCAGCCCGTCGCGCGCGCCGAACGCCCGCCCCCGCAGCACGCGGATGCCGAGCGCCTCGAAGTAGCCGGGCGTGACGGCGGCAAAGTCGGCCGTGCCGCGCCGCCAGGCCTGCTTGCTCAACTCGCCCCACTCCTCGAAGTTCTTCGGGTTCTCCCGCGCGTTGGCGAGCAGGAACATGCCGTCCGGCAGGCCGCCGTCGAGCGGGACGGCGCTTGCCGCCGCCACCCGGTCCACGCCCGGCAGCGCGCCGACTCGCTCGAGCAGCCGCCCGACCAGCTGCGACTCGCGCGCCCGCGCCGCCGCTTCGGCCGCGTCGCCCGCGTCCTGCCCTTCGACGGCGGGCGGCTCGACGTCCATCACCAGCACGTGATCGGTCCTGAACCCGGGATCGACCGAGAGCACCGCCAGCAGGCTGCGGCCGAGGAGCGCGGCGCCCGAGAGCAGCACCATCGTCACGGCCAGCTGCGCCGCGACGATGATCCGGCTGGCGCGCCGGTGCATGCGTCCGCCCGCGCTCCCCCGCCCGCCCTCGCCGAGGGCGCCCGACAGGCCGCCCGTCCGGTCCGCGGAGGCCGTGCGGACGGCGGTGATGATCCCAAGGCCGACCGCGATCGCCAGGGCGAAGCCGGCGGCCAGCGCCAGCACCGGCCAGCGGACGGCGATCTCGTCGAGGCGCGGAAGCTCGGCCGGAGCCAGCGCCACCAGCCCGCGCACGGCCGCCACGGCCGCCAGGACCCCCACCGCCGCGCTCGAGGCCGAGAGCAGCAGCGCCTCGGCGATGAACTGGCGCACGAGCCGGCCCTGCCCGGCGCCGAGCGCGCGGCGGATGGCCAGCTCGCGTCCGCGTCTCGACGCCCGCGCCAGCAGGAAGTGCGCCACGTTCGCGCACGCGACCAGCAGGAGGAAGCCGACCGCCGCGAGCAGGATGTACAGCGGCGAGCGCACCCGGCCGGTCAGCGCCGCCTGGAGCGGCTCCGCGCTCGCGCCGCGGAGCAGGTAGTCGCTCTGCTCGGTCGAGGCCTGCGCGATCCGCTTCGCGATCGTGTCGAGGTCGGCGCCGGCGGCCTCGGCGGTCGCCCCGGGGCGCAGGCGCCCGATGGCCCAGTAGTTGTGCGACGTGCGGCTCGGGTTCTCGGGGTCCAGCTCGGCGGGCACCCAGAGGTCCGTCTTCGCGGGGAAGTCGAATCCCGCCGGCATGATGCCGACCACGGCGTAGTCGCGGCCTTCGAAGCGCAGGTGCGCGCCGGCCAGCCGCGGCGCCGCGTGCGCGGGATCGGCCGGGCCGAAATGCTCCTCCCAGAAGCGATGGCTGACGATGGCCGCCGGCTGCGCGCCCTGCCGCGCGTCGGCCGCCGCCAGGCCGCGCCCGACGGCCGGCCCGACGCCGAGCACGGTGAAGAAGTCGCGCGACACCAGCGCCACGCGCGCCCGCTGCGGCTCGGCCGTGCCGGTGACCGCCTCGATGACGCTGGTGTACTTGGCCATGGCCGTGAAGCTGTGGTTCTGGTCGCGGAAGTCGTCGAAGTTCGGGTCGGCCAGCCTGGCATGCTGCCCGCCGGGCATCGCCTCCGACACCGCCATCAGCCGGTCCGGCTGCGGGTAGGGCAGCGGCTGCAGCAGCACGCCGTACACGACGCTGAAGATCGCCGTCGCGGCGCCGAGCCCAAGCGCCAGCGTGAGCACCGCGAGCGCGCTGAAGCGCGGCTGCTTGAGCAGCCCGCGCCAGGCGTACCGGAAATCCTGCGTCCACGCCTCCAGAAATCCGCTCTTCATGGTCTCCTGCTCCAGAACCGTCACGGCACGAGGGTCGATTGCGGGAGTGGGTTGCGCGAGGCGGCGCGCTGCCCGGGCGGGCGCGGCCCCTATTGCCGGTTAGACGGGAGGAGGCGACCCGAGGTTCGCAACGGGCGGATCAGCCGGGGCGCCATCAACCGTGACACAGCAGATCCCAGCGGTCCTTGAACCGGAGGAGATTGGGGCCCCGCCGGAACGAAGGCCCGGGCGCCTGCCAGTCGGTCCTGATCTCGACAACCCGGGGCAGGCGCCGGACGACACTGCGCGGCAGGATGAGGGCGTGGCCGTCCGGCGCGGCGAGCAGGTACCGATCGGCCGCGCGAGTCATCGTCCATTTCCAGTAGCCCGCCCCGCGCTGGGCCATATGTGGTTGGGCACACCGGTGGATCAGCACGCGGAACCCGTTCACCCGGCACGCCGACCGGCCGTAGGCCTCGACGGGGCTGGCCTCTGCCTCGATGCGGTCGAGCAGGTCGGGCGAGATCTGCGCCGCGAGCCGCGTGCGCCGGGCCTCGGCACGACGCCGGGCGTTCATCTCGCCTCTCACGGCGACCCACCGCGCGTGCAGTCCCAGGCTCCGCAACATCTGTCCGGCCCGAACCTTGGACGTGCCGAATCGATCGGCAATCGCCTGGAGGCTCTCGCCGCCGGCCGCCAGTCGCTCGAGCTCGCCGCGTCGGGCGTCCACGATGCTGCCCGGCCGCGGAGGCGCCGGGGCCGACCGCTTCAGGGGCGGGAGCTGCGACCGCAGGCGGCACAGGTGATCGAGGCTGACGTCCAGAGCCTGCGCGAGGCGCGCGAGCGTCCGGCCCGAGGGATGCGCTTTGTTGCCTTCGATGTAGCACACGCGGGCCGCGTTGACCCCCGCGCGTCGGGCGAGGTCCCGCTGTGTCCAGCGTCGCGCCGCCCGGTGCCGCGCCAGATAGCCGCCGAGCGTGTGCGCCGGCGCGGCCGAACTCACCGGGATGGCGGGCCGCACGGCCTCGAGCTCGGCGATGTCGAGCCCGAGCGCCCTGGCGAGCCGCGCGAGCTGCCCATCCATGCGCCGGCTCAACAGGTTGATCGCGCCCTTCTCGATCGCCAGCACGTGTGGCTGGCCGACCCCGATGCGCCGGGCGAGCGCCAGCGCGCTCAGCCCGAGTTCCTTCCTTCGGCGTTGAATGAGCGCGCCGAGGGCGCTGCCCGGCGGCGAGGCGGACGGCGTGGTGAACGGCCCCAGTACCGAGGGCTTCAGGTGCAGCGCCTTGGACAGCCGGGCCGCCATCCCGTACGTGACGCTGCGGTTCAGGCGCTCGATGAGGCCCACGCGCGTGTCGTCGATTCCCGCCCGCCGCGCGAGTTCCTTCCGCGACATCTTCAGGGCTTCGCGCCGCGACCGGATCAGTTTCGCCAGGGGCGTGAGCGGCGGCAGCAGCAGCGGCGGCGGCGGCATCAGGCGCTTGAGGCGGGCCGGCCGCACGTGCAGAATCAGGGCCACGCGTCCCAGGTGGGGCTCTCGCAGCCGCTGCATGCGGCCCAGTTCGAGTCCGCTCACTCGGGCCTGGCTCCACGTCGAACCGAGCAGGCGGGCAAACGCTCGCTGGCTCAGTCCGCGCGCCAGCCGGCGCGTACGGATGAAGTTGCCGAGCTTGGACGCGCTCGGGACCATCCCGGTTCCCGGTGGGGAGCCCGGCGTGCGCGAGACGAATCGACGCCGTCTGAACGAAGGAAAGGCACGCTTCACACCGTCGGGCCCTCGTCACTGCCAGCTCATGATCCCTCGAGCCGCCGCAGCAGGTCGTCGGTCACGCGGGTGCCTGCCGCCGACGAGCTTGTTGCGTGCAGCATACTCGTGGACACGCCCAGGAACAATCGTCGCCACCCTTCGCAACGCCTCCGCGAAACCGGATCGAGCCCGGATTCGCGACGAACGCTGGATTTCGGGGTTCGCGGCGGCGTGCCCCCGGCAGGTCGGCCGGGGAATGGGCGGCCTTACAATGGTGCAGCCTGCGCGCCTATGCGCCGGGTTCCCCGATGACCATGCTGCGTCGATCCAGAGCTGTCGGTGCGTTCGCGGACGCGGTCATGCGCCTGCCGGACCGGCTGGTCCTTCCCGCGGTGGATCGCCTCGTCCGAGGCGGCATCGACATGCCGGCCGGCCAGGCGTTCGTCGTCAACCTGTTCTCGGCGCTGAAGGCCGGCTGGCCCCGCTTCCACCCGCGCGTCCGCCGCCGCTTCGCCGCCAACCTCTTCGGCAACCTGATGCTGCTGAGCGGCGGCAAGCACGCCCGAGCGGCCGCGCGCCTGGGCGACTGGCCGGCCGTCATGGTCGTCAGCCCGACGACGAGGTGCAACCTGGCGTGCGAGGGGTGCTACAGCGCGGGCGGCGGCCAGTCGGACGCGATCACGACCGGGCGGTTCGACCGCCTGCTGTCGGAGTGCGAGGCGCTCGGCATCTACTTCGTCGTCGTCAGCGGCGGCGAGCCGTTCCTGCGCGCGGACCTGCTCGACCTGTTCGCGCGGCACCCGGACATCGAGTTCCTGGTCTTCACCAACGGCACGCTCATCGCGCGGCGCCACCTCGCGCCGGCGCTGGCCTGGCTCGGCAACGTGATCCCGTGCATCAGCGTCGAGGGGTTCGAGGAGCAGACCGACCGGCGGCGCGGCGCCGGCGTGCACGCCGAAGTGGCGGCCGCGATGGCGGCGCTCCGGGACGAAGGCGTCATCTTCGGCTTCTCGGCCACGCCGATGCGGCACAACAACGACCTGCTCGTGAGCGACGCGTTCGTCGATCACTGCGTCCGCGCCGGCTGCTTCGCCGGGTTCTACTTCGGCTACGTGCCGGTCGGCCGGGACCCGAACCTGTCGCTGATGCCGACGCCGGAGCAGCGGCTCGCCCGGCTGAGGCGCATCCGCGAGATCCGGCGGTCGGGCCGGCTGATCGTGAGCGACTTCTGGTGCGACGGCGAGATCTCGGGCGGCTGCCTGTCGGCCGGCCGGGTGTACTTCCACGTCAACGCGGCGGGCGGCGTCGAGCCGTGCGTGTTCCACCAGTTCTCGGCCGACAGCATCCTCGATCGGCCGCTCGCCGATGCGCTCGACAGCGCGTACTTCCGCCACCTTCGCGCGTCGCTCGCCTCGTTCGACAACCCGCTCCGCCCGTGCCCGGTCATCGACCGGCCGGAGGTCATGCGGGAGGCGGTGGCGCGCTTCGGGCCGAAGCCGTCGCAGCCCGGCGGCGAGCGGCTGCTGGGCGGCCCGCTGGCCGAGGGGCTCGACCGCTACGCGGCCGAGGTGCAGGCGCTGATGGATGCCGAGTTCGAGCCGCGGCGCGCGGCGTTCCGGTGGTCGCGCTGGCAGCGGCCGGACGGATAGGCGCGGGCGCCCGGGTCGCTACGCGCGCGCCAGGCCGGCTGCGGCGAGGCGCTCCACCCGATCGAGCACGTCCGCGATCGTCTCGTCGGTGGTCGCGGGCGCCATCAGCGACAGCCTGAGGTACCGCGTCCCGCCGATCTCGGCCGAGCTGAGGTGGTGCGTCCCGCCGCGCAGCAGCGCGTCGCGGATCGCGACCTGCCCGTCGTTGTCCGCCGCGGTCCACCGGAAGCAGACGATGTTCGACGCCGGTTCGAAGGGCACCTCGAAGCCGGGACGGGCCCGGATGAGCGCCGCCGCGCGCGCCGCCAGCGCGCAGCGGTCCTCGTAGTAGTCCGCGATCGCGCGCTCGCCTTCGAGGGCGAGCGCGGCGAGCGCGCGCAGGCCGAGGCCCGACTTGGTGCACTCGACCGTCCGGTGGATGAAGTCGAACCCTTCGGACTGGCTGCCGTAGAACAGGTAGCTGGCATCCTCGTGGAACGCCGCGTCGAACCAGCGCTCGTCCCTCAGCAGGACGGCGGCGCACAGGCAGGGCGCGCGCAGCATCTTGTGCGCGTCCCACACCAGCGAACTGGCGCGCTCGACCCCCTTCATCCTGTCCCGGTGCCGCGGCGACAGCAGCGCCGTGGCGCCGTGCGCGCCGTCCACGTGGCACCAGTACCCGCCCTCCTCGCAGCAGCGCGCGATCTCGTCGAGGCGGTCGTACAGGCCGGTGGCCGTGGCGCAGGCGTTGGCGACGACGGCCATCACGCGCGCGCCGCGGGCGCGGACCCCGGCGCACACGCCGGGCAGCCTGTCCGGCAGGATCTGTTCCCGCGCGTCCACCGGCGCGGCCACGACGGCCCGCGCCCCCAGGCCGAGGATCGACGCCGCCCGGGCCACCGAGTAGTGCGACGACGGCGGCGCGACGACGACGAGATCGGTGAGGCCGCCCGACTCCCACGCCTCGGGCGCCGCCGCCGCCCGAGCGGCCAGCAGCGCCGTCAGGTTGGCGAGCGATCCGCCGTGCGTCAGGACGCCGGCCGAGCGGCTGCCCGGCGCCGACGCGTCGCCGGGCCAGCGCGGGGCGTGCCACCCGGCGCGCTGCAGCATCCACTCGATGACCGTCATCTCGAGCGCGGCCGCTCCCGGCCCCATCTCGAAGATCGCCATCGGGTTGTTGGTGACGCCCTGCACCAGTTCGCCCAGCGCGGACAGCGGGGCCGGGACCCCCACCTGGTGCGCCATCGAGCCGGGATGGTGCAGGCGGGTCGTGGCCGCGAGGTAGGACTCGACCCATGCGCCGAGGCCCTCGCCCAGTCCGCCGGACCTGATGAGCTCGCGCGCACGCAGGTCTGCCGCGATCTCGGCCATCGGGCGCAGCGGCACGACCCGCTCGGCCCCGCGGAGGCTGTCGTCGAGATACCGCCCCAGGCTGTCGATCACCGCCGCACCCGTTCGCCTGAGGTCCTCGCCTGCCGTCCCCCGCCGCGGCGCGCCCTGGCCGGGGCTCTCCCGGGGGTTCGAACGGTCATCGACCGCGTGACGGTCTGGATCCTGGTGGTTCATGTGCGCGGCTGCCGGTGGTGAAAGGGGGGCGACCGAACCCAAGCATATCGCGGCGGACGCGGGTGGGCAACGAACGCCCGGGCGTGTGATAGGGTACCTGCCCGGAGGCGGGGCCTGTCCTGGACGGGCCTGACCGTCGCGTTCGAGTTCCTGTTCTTCCATGACGCGGGCGGCCGGCCGTGGACGGAACTGCTGGCCAACTACGACGTCATGGCCGGCCGGGTGTGGATCGTGGTTCCCGCCTGGATCGGCGTCGCTCCCGCGCTGTTCTCCAGGCTCGGCCGCCGCGCCTGATTCCCTCGGCGAGAGAAGGCAGGGCAGCACCCATGCGCATGGCCAGGTACATCGTCGCCGTCACGATGCTCGTCTCGATCCCCCCGGCGGTGGCGGTGTGGTACGTGATTCACCCGCTGGCCTCGGTCTGGCGCCGCGTCGGGGGCGGGATCACGTACCTCGTGCTGGCGTTCCCGGTGCTGGCCCTGTCCGCCCTGCTGTTCCGCCATCGCGGTCCCCTGCTCGGGACCAGCCTCGGGACGAGCGCGCCGCTGCTCGCGGTGGCCGCCGTGGCCGCGGTGGCCGGCTGGCGGATTGCGCGCCTTCGCCGGCGGCTCCTCACCCAGCGCATCCTGATGGGCTTTCCCGAGCTGTCGCCGACCGACAAGGGTCGGCTGCTGACCTCCGGCATCTACGCGCGCACGAGGAACCCGCGCTACGTCGAGTTCGTGGTCTTCGTGCTCGCCTACGTCGCGTTCGCCAACTACGTCGGCACCTGGGTGCTCTTCGCGCTGACGTTCCCCGCGATCCACCTGGTGGTGCTGCTCGAGGAGCGCGAACTGCGCGACCGCTTCGGCGCGGAGTACGAGGACTACTGCCGGCGGGTGCCGCGGTACGTGCCGAGGATGGGGAATCGCGGCTAGAGGGGAAAGCGCGGCCGGGGGCGCCCGGAGGCGCCCCGTGGCCGCTCGACTCGAATTACAGCAGGCCGTCGATGACTGCGTTCAGCGTCGGGCTGGGACGCATGGCCGCGCGGGCCCTGGCCGGGTCGGGCAGGTAGTAGCCGCCGATGTCCACCGGCTTGCCCTGCGCGCCGACGAGCTCGGCGTTGATCTGCGCCTCCTTCGCCGCGAGCGCGTCGGCGACGCCCGCGAACCGCTTCCGCAGGTCGGCGTCCTTCGCCTGCGCCGCCAGCGCCCGGGCCCAGTACATCGCCAGGTAATAGTGGCTGCCGCGGTTGTCGATCTGCCCCACCTGGCGCGCCGGCGACTTGTTCTCGTCGAGGAACGTGCCGATCGCCTGGTCGAGCGTCTCGGCGAGCAGCGCCGCGCGCGCGTTGCCGGTCTGCTGGCCGATGAACTCCAGCGCCGCCGCCAGCGCCGAGAACTCGCCGAGCGAGTCCCACCGCAGGTACCCTTCCTTCTGGAACTGCTGGACGTGCTTGGGCGCCGAGCCGCCCGCGCCGGTCTCGAACAGGCCGCCCCCCGCCAGCAGCGGGACGATCGAGAGCATCTTGGCCGACGTGCCGATCTCGAGGATCGGGAAGAGGTCGGTCAGGTAGTCGCGCAGGACGTTGCCCGTGACCGAGATCGTGTCCAGGCCCTTGCGGATCCGGTCGAGCGAGAACCTCATCGCCTCGTCGGGCGTGAGGATGCGGATGTCGAGGCCCGTCGTGTCGTGCTCCTTCAGGTACGTCTGGACCTTCAGGATGATCTGCGCGTCGTGCGCGCGGTTCCTGTCGAGCCAGAAGACCGCGGGCGCGCCCGTGGCCCGCGCGCGGCGGACCGCCAGCTTCACCCAGTCGCGGACCGCGACGTCGGTGGTCTGGCACGAGCGGAAGATGTCGCCCGCGCCCACCTGCTGCTCGAGCACCGTGGCGCCCGTCTTCTCGTCCACGACGCGGATGACGCCCGGGCCGGCGGCGACGAACGTCTTGTCGTGCGACCCGTACTCCTCGGCCTTCTGCGCCATCAGCCCCACGTTCGGCACGCTCCCCATCGTCGCGGGGTCGAACGCGCCGTGCCGCTGGCAGTCCTCGATGATCGTCTTGTAGATGGTCGCGTAGCAGCGATCCGGGATCATGGCCTTCGTGTCGTGCAGCGCGCCGTCCGGGCCCCACATCCGGCCCGCTTCGCGCACGACCACCGGCATCGACGCGTCCACGATGATGTCGTTCGGGACGTGGAGGTTCGTGATCCCCTTCGCCGAATCGACCATGGCCAGCGGCGGCCGCGTCCCGTAGACGGCCTGGATGCCGGCCTCGATCGCCGCCCGCTCGCCGGCGGGCAGCGCCTGGATCTTCTTGTAGAGGTCGCCGAGGCCGTTGGCCGGGTTGAACCCAAGCCGCGCGAACGCCTCCGCGTGCTTCTCGAAGACGGGCGCGAAGTAGACGCTGACGGCGTGGCCGAACATGACCGGGTCGGACACCTTCATCATCGTGCACTTGAGGTGCAGCGAGAGCAGCAGGCCGCGCTGCTTCGCGTCCGCGATCTGCGCCGCGTAGAACGACCGCAGCGCCGCCACGCGCATGGTCGCGGCGTCGAGGACCTCGCCCGCCTGCAGGGCCAGGCCCTTCTTGAGCACGGTCACCTGGCCGTCGGCACCGGCGAACTCGTAGCGCACCGTCGTCGGGGCCGCCATCGTCGTCGAGGTCTCGGTGCCGTAGAAGTCCCCGTCGGTCATGTGCGAGACGTGGGCCTTCGAATCCGCCGGCCAGGGGCTGAGCTTGGGCGGGTGCTTCCGCGAGAACGCCTTCACCGAGAGCGG
>JAJXZZ010000077.1 GCA_021779795.1 Acidobacteriota bacterium
AGAACGATCAGGACGAGGACTCCTGCGCGTGCGCGGCTCATCGGGAACTCCCGGCTGTTCGACACAGGTTACTGGATGAACGCTCCGGAGGGAGCCGGACTGGCGGGGCGGCCGCTGCCGGGCGCGGGCGGCACGCCGCCGGCGCGAGATGGGCCCGCTCGGCGAGGGCCGCGGCGAGGCAGAACGGGATCGCGGCGGGAACGGCGAGATGGCGCCAGGACATCGAGGGCCCCCGGGTCATGCCACCAGTGTGCGCCACCGGACGAGCCGTCCACAACAGCGCGGGCGCGGGGCGAGGAAGGGGCAGGCCCTACTTGTACCTGGGCAGGCTGTAGCGCTCCGCCAGCTTCAGGCGCTCCTCGTCCGGCAGCGATCGCATGTAGGACTTGAATCCCGGGCACCACCCGGCGTGCCAGCGCCACAGCCTGCCGAGGAACGACGCCGGGTGGCGGTCGTACTTCTCCCTGAACTTGCAGTCCGCGCATCCTGCCTGCGCCATGTCGGCACCTCCGCTCTCGTTCCGCATTCTCCCCTCACCGCGTCCGTTGCTGCAACATCGATGCGCTCGAGACATCCGAGGTCACGTCGCGACGGCCTGTCCCTACTCGGCCCTGAGCCCACGGCGGGCGTCGAGGACCTCGCGAACCGAGTAGACGAGCGCCGGCAGGGCCACCAGGAGCATGAAGAGCCCGACCAGGACCTTGCCCGAGTCGAGGAAGACGTAGCGGCCCAGCCCCGTGAAGGCGAGGAGGCCCGCGAGGGCGAAGAGGAGGCCGCCGAAGAAGAGCGTTCGGCCGCCGGTCTGGGATCCGACGCGGCGGACTTCTTCCTCCTTCAGCACGCGGCTCCAGCGAAGCGACGCGCCGAAGAGCGCCCCCACGGCGGCCAGCGTGAGCATCGTCCCGAGGCCGAAGAGGAGGCCGGGGAGAAAGGCCAGCCAGGCGCTGCCCATGGCCGGCGCGGCCACGGTGTTCACGAAGATCGAGAAGGCGCCGAAGCCGAAGCCCGCAATGAAGCCGTGGACGAGCGTCCACCGGACGGGCGGCGCCTCGGGCGGGCCGGTCCGATGGGCGTGGTGGTGCAGGGCGAGCACCTCTCCCGTGCATTCCATGCCCTTCCCCTCGTCGTGGTGGTGCCCCACGAGGTGGAGATGCGGGTAGCGGTTGCGGCGCAGGACGACGGCTCCGGCCGCCGTCATGACCGCCCCCACCACCACGTAGACGGCGCCCTCCAGCGCGGGCAGGCGCAGGAAGGGGGCCAGCGCCAGGTAAGCCAGCTCCGAGACGATCATCCGCTGGACGGTGAAGGCCGCCGAGAAGGTCAGCCCTGCCCGCATGCCCTCGCGTCCGCTCGCGCCGCCGATCGCGTAGCTGAAGGTGATGGGCCAGGTGTGCTCGTCGGGCAGGATCCCGTGCAGGAGCCCGAAGAGGAACGAGTAAACCAGCGCCAGCAGGGGGGTCGTCGCGCACCTCCGGGGCCATGCTAACACGCGAACGCGTCCGCCGCCCGCCCGGGCCTCGGGCCACTCGCCCGGGCTTTGCCTTCGCGCGTCTACTTTTCGCGCGCCTCCGCCAGGCGGCCCTCGACGTACAGGTCTTCGATGAACGTCTGCACGAGCGGCACTGCCAGTGCGATGTTCTGACTGGCCATGGAGACTAGGTAGCTGGCCTTCTGATTCCCGACACAGCCCTCGATCCTGTCCGGCGAGTCGGCCCGGAACCAGACGGCCGGCTTCGCCGACGGGAGGAATGGGAAAAACGCGGGTCCGATCAACACGCGCGCTTCCCCCTGCTCGACCATCAGATTCACCAGGGCCTCGGCGGCGGCGCACGTGTTCGTCCCGAACGGCATGATCGTGATCCGGGCCCTGGGGCCGCCCTTGCCGTCGTCCGCCTCGATCACATCCCTGCCCTGCTGTGTTGACACCGTCCATGCCAGGCCGCTGGACCGGTTCGGAACCCTCAACGCTCTCCGGGCAGTCGGCAGGTCCAGCGTGCGCCACGTCGGCGGTGCCTGCGACGCGTTCGCGATGGCATCGAACACGGCCCGCGCCATCGCCTCGTCCTCCATCGACACGCCCGTCCAGACCGCGAACGCGTCTCGGCCCGGCCCCTCCACGCACCACTTCGCGACGAAGCCCGCGCCACCCGACCAAAACCAGATCGACGGGAGCTTCGGGTGCTTGTAGGCGCCGAACCATTGGGCGTTCTGCCTGGCGCGCGAATTGTTCTCGGGCCAGTCGCGGACCAGGTCCTTGCAGCTCTTTCCAGTGCCGAGCGGTTTCGTGCGCACCGCCTCCCAGCTCCCGCGCTCGGGATGCACGCAGTGGACCGCGTCCACACCGTCAGCCGTCACCACCCGGCACGCGACCGTTGCGCCGAGCGTCAGCGTCAGCTTCGAGGCCGGCAATTCCAGCGCTCGCGGCTCGGACACCAGCTGCATGGACGTCGGGTCCGGGGCGACGTACGCACTGTAGACCTCATGGACGAGGGCGCGCAGGGTCTCGGACACCTCCCGGTTGCCTCCGTCCAGGAACCGCAGGATGTAGGTGGCTTGCGGGTTCTCGACGCACCCGAGAATCGTTTCCCCGTTGCTGTACCAGAGGTACTTCCCGCGGTCGAACGTCAGTTCCGGGATCGCGGTCGGCCTGTAGCCGCTCTCGGTCCACGCGGAGACGCTCTCGCTGCAGGCGCGGGCCTTCACGGTCCACACGAAGATCTCCCGGGTGTCCATGCCGTCGCCGTCGGTTCCGAGCAGGCGCTCTGCGCCATCCTCGGCGGGCCCGGCCGTCCAGGTGTACCGGCAGGACCCAACCTGGAAGGCGAGCCCGGCCTTCAGCAGTGACACGTTGGAGACCGGGCAGGCCGGCGCGGAATTAGGACGCGCCTTCTGCGGCGGTGCGCCAGACGCCGATGCGGCGACCGCAACCAACACGCCAGCCCAGGCGAACGCTCTTGCCAGTCTCATGACATCCCTCCGTCGATGAACCCGCCGCCCACGAAGCCGTGCCTCCGCGCGCACGGCGGCGGGAACCGCGCGCTCGAGCGCGCCGTGCGAGAGCGGCCAGATCTGGCGGACCGCCACGCGGTCCTGCGCAAGACGCTACAGGCTGGTCCTCAGGCGCTTGCCCACCGACATCTCGACCTCGGTCACCGGGGCGGTCAGCGCGTCCTGCGAGGCCAGGCTCCGCGCCGCCGCCGCGGCGCAGGTGTCCGGCGTTTCCGGCCCCCCGGTGATGCGGACGACCATGCTCAGGCCCGGTTGCGGGCCGCGGAATTCGAGCGGTGTCGAGCGCTCCATGGAATCGACGCCGGCCCGGGGCCCGACCGGCGTCACGGCATGCTCCCAATCTGAGCTGCAGCCGCGGGGGACGCGTCCCCGTCGGGCTACTGGCGCTTGCCGGCCACGATCTGCTGGAAGATCTCCGCGGTGAGCGGCGGGAGCGTCTTCGATTCGGCGGTCGACATCATGAAGACGTAGGTGGCCCCGCTGATTTCGAGGCAGCCGAGATTCAGGCCGGACGCTTGGACCGTGTACCAGATGGTGGGCGGCTGAATCGGGATGAACGCCGGCGGGGCGATGGGCCTGGCCGAGAACTGTTCGACCCAGGTCTTGACCGAGGTCGCGCACGTGCCGCCCGGCGCGAGCAGTCCGACCGCCACGAACCTCTCGCCGCCCGGGGAGTCGGGGTCCTCGATCCAGTCCATGCCGTTCTGAACGCCGTTCTTCCACTTGGCCGACGCGACCGCGGCGGGCACGTGAACCGTCATGCCGATTCTCGTCAACTGCAGGGTCACGTCCGCCGTCTTGAAGCTGACCTGGGCGGCCCCGCCCGACATCGCCTGCAGCAGCGAGCCGGCCATCACGCGCGTCTGGCCCTTCGCATCCAGGAAGACCGTGACCATGTAGCTCGTCCCGGCCTTCTGGACGCACGTGAACAGCCCGCTGTCCGACTCCTTCTGGATCCACTGGGTGCGGATGCTCTCGGGCACGAAGTCCGGCGTCGCCACCTTGGCCGCCATCTTCGTGTCCAGCATCGTGTCGAAGACCACCTGCGGGACCGTGCAGTCGGCCGAGGGGAAGACCATCACCACGATGCGCCCGTGGGCGTCGGCCCGCTCGTCGTCGTAGGCCAGCGAGTCGGACTCCTGGTCCGACTTCATGGTCCAGCCCTTGACACTGAAGGTCGCAGGCAGGTCGAGCGTCAGCTTCGACGTGGGCAGTTCGAGCACGCGGCCGACCTGCGCCAGGACCGGCGACGCGACGGATGCGCAGACGATGAAGGACAAGAGTGGCAGCCGGGCACGACTTCGCATAGCTGGGCCTCCCTCCAAGGACCAGTTCCGAAAAATGGATGCAGGGTGGTTCGGCGGGCGGCCGAACCACAGCCGGGGCTGCGACACTATAGCTGAGTCGGCAGGAGTTGGCTATGCCCTGCGCCGCACCTGTTCCGCGGTGCAACGATGTGGCGAAGCCGGCCCCGCCAGGGGCCCCGAACGCCCCGCCTCGAACGTCCGATGCCTGGAACTTCCCGCTGCCGGGTTCGTCTCAGTAGAGATAGACTCGGAGCAGTACACTGCGGCTCCGCGTCCCCCGTCTTCCGGCTCACACAAGGAGGCCGATTCATGTTCCGCAAGATCCTGGCGGGGTTCGCCCTCGCCGCCCTGGTCGCCGTCCCCGCGTCGTCGCAGACGCTCGACGAACTCCTGGCCCGGAACTACAAGGCCAAGGGCGGCCTCGACAAGATCAAGGCCGTCCAGACGGTCCGGATGACGGGCGTGATGACCGTCGGCCCCGGCCTCGAGGCGCCGTTCGTGCTCGAGCAGAAGCGGCCGAACAAGATGCGCATGGAGTTCACGCTCCAGGGCATGACCGGCGTCCAGGCCTTCGACGGGAAGACCGGCTGGCAGCTGATGCCGTTCTCGGGCCGCAAGGACCCCGAGCCGCTGGCCGAGGACGCGCTGAAGCAGGTGGAGGAGCAGGCCGACTTCGACGGCCCGCTCGTGGACTACAAGGCCAAGGGGAACACGGTCGAACTCGCGGGCAAGGAGAGCGTGGACGGCGCCGACGCCTACAAGATCAAGGTGACGCTCAAGAGCGGTGACGTCCGCTACATCTACCTCGACGCCGACCAGTACCTCGAGGTGCGCACCGAAGGGAAGACGAAGATCCGCGGGACCGACGTCGAGGGCGAGAGCACGATCGGCGACTACAAGGAAGTCAGCGGCCTGATGTTTCCCTGCGCCATCGAGTCGGGCCAGAAGGGCAGCCCGCAGAAGATGAAGATGACGATCCAGAAGATCGAAGTCAACGTGCCGATCGCCGACGCGCAGTTCACGATGCCCGTCGTGAAATAGGAGGCACGCCATGAAGACCGTCTCGATTGCCGCGGCCCTGGCCGCCGTCGTCCTGGTGTGCGGCGCGCCGCCGGCGTACCCGCAAGCCGTGGCGTTCCAGCCCGAGATGCTCGGCGGCCTCGAGGCGCGGCCCATCGGCCCGGCGACGATGAGCGGCCGGATTACCGCCGTCGACGCGGTCCCGGGCGCCCGCCTCACGATCTACGCCGGCACGGCCGGCGGCGGCCTCTGGCAGTCGCTGGACGGCGGGCTGACGTTCAAGCCGATCTTCGACAAGCACAACCAGTCGATCGGCGCGGTCACCGTCGAGCCGGGCAAGCCGTCCACGATCTGGGTCGGCACCGGCGAAACCTGGGCGCGCAACAGCGTGTCGGTGGGCGACGGCGTGTACCGCTCGACCGACGCCGGCGAGAGCTGGGCGAAACTCGGTCTCGAGAACACCGAGCGGATCGCCCGCATCCTGGTCGATCCGAAGGACGGTAACACGGCGCTGGTCTGCGCCACCGGCCACCTGTTCGACGACAGCGCGGACCGTGGCGTCTACCGCACGACCAACGGCGGCACGACCTGGGACAAGGTGCTCTACGTCGCGCCCGACACCGGTTGCGCCGACCTGGCGATGGACCCGGGCACGCCGGCCGTCGTCTACGCGGCGATGTGGGAGTTCAGGCGGACGCCGTCGTTCTTCACGTCGGGCGGCCCGAAGAGCGGCCTCTACAAGTCGTCCGACGGCGGCGTGACGTGGCACGAGGTGCGCAAGGGGCTGCCCGAGGGGGATCTCGGCCGCATCGCGCTCGCGGTCGCCCCGTCGAAGCCGGGCCTCGTCTACGCCACGGTGGAGGCGAAGAAGACGGCGCTCTACCGGTCCGACGACCTCGGGGAGTCGTGGACCGAGCTGAACGACTCGAGCCTGGTCAACACCCGCCCGTTCTACTTCTCGCGGATGGTCGTCGATCCCTCGAACCCAGGCCGCATCTACAAGATGGGGACGATTGCGGCCGTCAGCAACGACGGGGGGCGCACGTTCAGCGCCCTCGGGAGCCTCAGCCTCATGGGCTCCAGCTACCACAGCGACGTGCACGACATCTGGGTGAACCCCAAGGACGCCGAGCAGCTCGTCATCGGCACCGACGGCGGCGTCTACGTCTCGCTGGATCGAGGCGCCGGCTGGCGGTTCGTGGGCAGCCTGCCGGTGGGGCAGTTCTATCACGTCAGCGTGGACATGGACTGGCCGTTCAACGTGTACGGCGGCCTGCAGGACAACAGCTCGTGGTTCGGCCCCTCACGCCGGTCGGGCGGGATCCCGGGGCGGCTGTGGCAATCGATGTCGGGCGGCGACGGGTTCTGGGCGTTCCCCGACCCGACCGACCCCGACATCATCTACGACGAGATCCAGGGGGGCAACCTGTTCCGCGTGCGCCGGTCCACGCTCGAGAGCAAGGACATCGCGCCGTCGCCGCGGAAGGGCGAGCCGAAATACCGCTTCAACTGGAACACGCCGATCCACATGAGCCCGACGCGCCCGGGCACGATCTACTACGGTGCGCAGTTCCTCTTCCGGTCGCGCGACCAGGGCGAGTCGTGGGAGCGGATCTCCCCCGACCTGACGACCAACGACCCGGCCGAGCAGCGGCAGTCGGAGTCGGGCGGCCTCACCCCCGACAATTCCACCGCCGAGAACCACTGCACCATCTACGCCATCGGCGAGTCGCCGAAGAACGGCGACGTCGTGTGGGTGGGCACCGACGACGGGAACCTGCAGGTCACGCGCGACGGGGGCAAGACATGGACCAACGTCGCCGCGAACCTGCCCGGCGTCCCGAAGGGCACGTGGGTGTCGTCGGTCGAGCCGAGCCACTTCGACGAGGCGACCGCCTACGTCACGCTCGACGGCCACATGACCGGCGACATGAAGACGTACGTGTTCCGCACGGCCGACTTCGGGAAGACGTGGCAGGCGCTGGCCACGCCCGACGTGACCGGCTACGCGCATGTCGTCAAGGAGGACCTGGTCAACCGGGACCTGCTGCTGGCCGGCACCGAGCTCGGCCTGTTCGTCTCGCTCGACGGCGGGAAGGCGTGGGCGCACTTCACCAGCGGCCTGCCGAGCGTGGCCGTCCGCGACATCGCCATCCACCCGCGCGATCGCGACGTCGTCCTGGCGACGCACGGGCGTGCGCTCTACGTCATCGACGACATCACGCCGCTGCGCAAGCTGACGCCCGAGGTCCTCGAGGCCGACGCGGCGTTCCTCGACGGGCGGCCGCAGTGGATGGTCAACGGGTCGGGCGACTTCGGCTTCAACGGCGACGGCGAGTTCGTCGGGCGCAGCCCGGGCGAGGCGGCCGTCATCACCTACTACCTGAAGAAGCGCCACCTGTTCGGCGACCTGAAGGTGGAGGTCTACGACGCGTCGGGCAAGCGCCTGGCGTCGATCAACGGCGGCAAGCGGAAGGGGATCAACCGCGTGGAGTGGTCGATGCGGTCCGATCCGCCGCGCTTCGCGCCGGGCTCGGGGATCATCCCGAACCTGTACGCGCTCATGGGGCCGCGCGTGCTCGAGGGGACGTACACGGTCAAGCTGATCAAGGGGAAGGACGCCTACACCTCGACGATCCAGCTCGTGCCCGACCCGCGGTCGAAGGCGACGGCGGCCGACCGGCGCGCGCAGCGCGAGGTGGTCGATCAGCTCTTCGCGCTCGTCGAGCGGTCCACCGACCTCATCGACGGGATCACCGCGGTCCGCGACCAGGCGGCCGGCCGGGCCGCGAAGCTGGCGCCTTCCGACCCGCTGCGCGGAAAGCTCGAGGCGCTGTCGGCCGCGATGGAGAAGCGGCGCACGGCGCTCGTCGCCACGAGCCGCGGCGAGGGGATCTCCGGCGACCAACGGCTCCGCGAGGAGTTGGGCACGCTGTACGGCAACGTGAACGGATTCGACGGGCGGCCGACCCGGTCGCAGACCGACCGGATGGCGGTCCTCGCCGCCGAGCTCGACGCGGCGTCGTCGTCGTTCAAGGCCTCCCAGGCGAAGGACCTGGCGCCGCTCAACGTGGAGTTGGAGAAGAGGAAGATGGAAGGGATCGTGGTGACAATCAAGTAAGAAGTACGAAGTACGAAGTACGAAGTACGAAGTAAGAAGGAAGAAGGAAGAAGGAAGAAGGACGAAGTCAGCAGGCTGCCGGCTGCAGGCATCGGACTTCAGGCCGCATCACGCCCGTCGCGCGCGACTCGGCCTGGAGCCTGTGGCCTGTAGCCCAAGGCCTGGCAGAACCAACGCCCCCGGGAGTTCCGTCCGTCATGTCCGACCGAACGCCAGACACCACGCCCGTCAACGAAGCCCGGGAAGACCTGCAGTTGTGGCCCGCCTGCCGCCTCGAGCGGATCATCGGCAAGCGGTCCGCCGAATGGACGGTTGACGACCTGGTGGAGGTGGTCGGCCGGCTGGGCATCCGGCTGGTCAGCCTGATGCACGTGGGCGGCGACGGCTGGCTGAAGACGCTCGACTTCGTGCCGGGCGACCAGGCACACCTGCGCGACGTCCTGTCGTTCGGCGAGCGCGCGGACGGGTCGAGCCTGTTCGGCGCGATGGGGATCCCGGTGACGGCGTCCGACGTCGTGCTGCGGCCCCGCCTGTCCACCGCCTTCGTGGACCCGTTCGCGTCGTACCCGACGCTGGTGGTCTTCTGCTCGCACTACGGCCGCGACGGGCAGCCGCTGCCCGAGTCGCCCGACACGATCCTCGGGAGGGCCCACGCGCGGCTCCAGGCGGAGCTGGGTGTGGAGCTGGAGGCGCTTGGCGAGATCGAGTTCTTCCTGGGCAAGCGGCCGGACGAGACCGACATCTACGGCGCCACCGAGCGCGGCTACCACGCGAGCTCGCCGTTCGTGTTCGGCGAGCCGCTGCGCCGCCGCGCGATGGTGATGCTGTCGGAGATCGGGATCCCGGTGAAGTACGGCCACAGCGAGGTGGGCTACATCCAGCCCGACGAGGTGGACGCGCGAATCTGGGAGCAGCACGAGATCGAGCTGGCCCTGCAGCCGCTGCCGCAGGCGGCCGACTCGGTGCTCGTCGCCCAGTGGCTGCTGCGCAACCTGGCGCACAAGGCGGGCTGGCGGTGCAGCTTCGACCCGATCCTGCGCAAGGGGCACGCGGGCAGCGGCCTGCACTTCCACTTCTCGCCGGTCGTCGGCGGCGTGCACCAGAAGCACAGCACGCCGGACGGCCGGCTGGACGGGGTGTCGCGGTGGCTCATCGCCGGCCTCGCCGAGCACGCCGGGGCGCTGATGGCGTTCGGCAACCGCGCCACCAACTCGTTCGTGCGCCTGCTGCAGGCCAAGGAGGCGCCGAGCACGGTGACCTGGGGGCGCTACAACCGCCGCGCGCTGATCCGGCTGCCGATCGTGGCGACCGACGACCAGGGCCGATCGGTGAGTCCCGAGACGGTGGAGTTCCGGCTGCCCGACGGGTCGGCGCATCCGCACCTGCTCCTCGCCGGCATCGCGCAGTCGATGGTGGCGGGGAAATCGATCGGGGATCTCGACGGGATGCTCGAGCGGACGTCGGCGCTCGCGCAGACGGGAAAGGCGGCCCTGCCGGTGCCGCGCAGCTTCCTGGAAGTGGCCGACCAACTGGCCGGGCGGCGCGCCACGTTCGAGGCGGGCGGCATCTTCCCGGCGCAGGTGATCGACAGGACGATCGACGCGCTCAGGCAGCTGTAGGGACAGCGATCAGCGGATCATCCGATCCGCTACCAGCTGTCCTGTGACTCGTCCTCAGATCGTGATCCGCTGCCGGCTGCCCGCTGACCCCTACCGCCGAGCGAGCCACGTGCCGTACAGCTCGGGGCGTCTGTGCTTCATGAACAGCCGCCGGGCGTGCGAGCGCTCCACCTTCTCGAGGTCCACGTC
>JAJXZZ010000078.1 GCA_021779795.1 Acidobacteriota bacterium
GGCCACGCGCGTGACTACGGCTACATCCTCGAAGTTCTTGGCGGCCGAGCGCACCATCGACGGGCCGCCGATATCGATGTTCTCGATCAGGTGCGCGAACGAGACGCCGGGCAGGGCCGCGGTCGTGAACCGGCCCTGGCTCGCAGGCTTGCTTCCCTGGTACAGCCACCCGCGAAGATCCCGGCCGTCGTTGCTGAAGATTATGTGGTGGGCTTAGTCGAGGTGTTCTTGACAAATGGGAACGGCATCGCGTTCAATGCGGAGCCGGTTTACATGACGCTACTGTCCCAGTTGGACGCCGAACATGCGCTCACGGCGCTGCTGTCGTTCAGGAACAACACTATCGCCAGCCGACTGCAGTTCGCACTCTGCGGCAAACAGTTCCGCAAACTCCTAGCGGTAGTGCGCCGTATCGTCACCACTCCTGCCGTAATCGAGTTGATTGACGAGATTGAGCACTTCTCGGGACCTCTCGAAAACGTGGGGCTCGATTCGAAGATCCGGTTGAAGCTGCGGAACGTTCAGACCATTCTCGGTATCGCGTAACTGGTCAATCGAGTACCTTATCGACCGTCGTGTTCGAAGTCGGATCTGGAACGGCTGGAATGTGACATAGGGCGCAGGAATGGAAAGCTCTGCCCCCTCCGTGCCATGGCCGGACCCCGTGGAGAGGTTGATCGACAGTTCGAAGTGGCGTTCCATTTTGCTGCATCCTCGGTGGACACCCAAAACCGGCCAGTGATGGACACCTGAAAACCGGCCAGTCCGCGTAGGGTAGCGGCCGAGACGTTGACGAGGGCGGCGATGGCGAAGACCATGCCGCCCGACATGAGCAACGTCTTGGGCGACAACAAGAAGCAGCAAATCCTCGCGCTGGGGCGACTGGGCTGGTCGCTGCGACGCATCGAAGAGGCCACGGGCGTCCGCCGGGAGACGGCGAGCCTGTATCTGAAGGCGGCCGCGGTCCCGGTTCGAGAGCGCGGCGGGCGGCCCCGGGCGTGGCCGCCGCCCAAACCGGCCACCACGCCGGAGGTGTCCACCGACCCCGACGAGGCGAAAGCGGCCACCGCGCGCGAGGAGGTGTCCACCGACTCGGGGCGCACAGGACCGGCCGTCGACGCGGTGCCACCCGACGCGCGGGAGGGGGCAAAACCGGCCACCGGCGACGCGGTGTCCACCGACCCGCCGCGCCCAACGAACGGAGGTGAACCGAGTCGATCGCCGACCGCCAGTGCGTGCGAACCGTACCGGGACTTCATCGAACGCGCCGTCCGCCAGGGGCGGAACGCGATGGCGATCTGGCAAGACCTGAGCGATGACCACCGCTTCCCGGCGCAGTACGCGAGCGTCAAGCGGTTCGTGGGTAAACTCCGCGGCAGCACGACGCCCGAGGCGCGGGTCGTGATCGAGACCGGGCCAGGCGAAGAACTGCAGGTCGATTACGGCGAAGGCCCGATGGTGCGCCATCCGGCGAGCGGGAAATATCGGCGCACGCGGCTCTTCGTGCTGACACTGGGCTATTCGCGGAAGTCGGTGCGGCTGCTCGTGTGGAAATCGAGCACCCGGGTCTGGGCCGAACTCCACGAACAGGCCTTTCGTCGCCTCGGCGGCACGACACGGGTCGTCGTCCTCGACAACCTGCGCGAGGGCGTGCTGAAGCCGGACGTGTACGACCCGACCCTGAATCCGCTGTACCGGGACGTGCTCGCGCACTATGGCGTCGTCGCTTTGCCGTGTCGGGTCCGCGATCCCGATCGCAAAGGCAAGGTCGAGTCCGGCGTGGGCCATGCGCAGAAAACGCCGCTGCGGGGGCTGCGTTTCGAGACGCTGGAGGACGCTCAGGCGTACCTGGATCGCTGGGAACGCCACTGGGCGGACACGCGCATCCACGGCACGACCAAGCGGCAGGTGGCGGAGATGTTTGCCGAAGAGCGTCCGGCGCTGCAGCCGCTGCCGGTCGGCCCCTTCCGCTACTACGCGTACGCCACGCGCACCGTGAACCTCGACGGCTGCATCGAGGTGCAGGCGGCGTACTACAGCGCGCCGACGGGCTGGATCGGGCGCGACGTGCTGGCCCAATGGGACGACTTGTACGTGCGTCTGGTCGACATCACGACCGGCCACCTGCTGCGCGAGCACGTGCGCACGCGACGCGGCCACCACCGGATCGAGGAGGCGGACCGCCCCGCGCGCACGCCGAAGACGACGCTCGCGCTGCTCGCCGCGGGCCATCAGGCGGGCGCCACCATCGGCCAGGTGTGCGACCAGATCCATCACCGCGAGGGCCAAGCCGGGGTCCGCCGCATCCTCGGCATCCTCGCGTTGGCCAAGAAATACGGCGCGCCCGCGCCCGTGGACGCTGCCCGCCCCGCGGACGGCGCAGAGCGCCGCCCGCCGGGCGTTGGAAAACGCTCGCGCGTTTTCCACAAGCGTCCACCGGCTATCATCGTCACGGGATCTCAAAACGGAAGGAACCGGCGCGCCTGCTTGCGCGCCGCCAGTGATGTGAGGTAGAAATCCACCGTCTCGGCCGCCCGCTGGTGGTGGCCGGTTTTCAGACGTCCACGACTGGCCGGTTTGGACCTGTCCACCGAGGGCGTAGCCGCGGTCCAGGTGACCGAATGCCCCGATATCGCCGGGCAGTTCGGCGCGATCATTGGGATGGACGTCATCACCCTCGGTGATCTGTCGATCACGAATCTCAACGGTCAGACTTGGATGACGTTTCGGATCCCCTCCTATGCGGCGACGGACTACGTCGAGGAGTGGCAGCGATCAGTCTCCGCGGGCGTTGGGCGGAACGATCCCTGTCCGTGCGGCAGCGGCAGGAAGTTCAAGAAATGCCACGGCGTATAGCCCCACCCACCCCTCTCAGCGCTTGGCGCGTAGCAGCCAGCGTTTTTCCCTAGTGAGAGAACGCCAGCGTCCTCATGCGGCTGTTCGGCCCTTACTCGGCCGTAGATGAATCAGTTCGCAGCGGCCGCTAGCCGCCGGTGAATCGCGGCAATCGTTTCCTCGGGCAAGGGCGGCGCGAACCACTCCCAAGCCTCAGGATCGGTCAGCCAGAGCGTCACCAACTCCGCGAAATCCAGTGCGTCGGTGTGCAGACGCTTCAGGGTTGTCGCCGCCTCGGCATTCGCAATAACAGGCCCCACCCCTGCGGGCCGCCCATGAATCGTCACGGCGAGGGCCGGGCGCTACTTTCCTAACCGTGGCAACGTATCACGCCACACCCAGCCGAGGATTGCCGTCACGAGGGCAGACAGCCACCCGAGCAGTCGCCACTGCGCCGGCTCAAGGTGTGGCTGTCCATAGTAGTAGTTCCATAGAATCTTGCTGTCGTTGGAGTCCCCGGCCGCGCCGTTCCAGAGGCACACCAGCGCGAAAAGGGCGAGCGCGATCATAGACGATAGGCGCCACTTCGAGATCATGGGCCCTCCAGCGCGCGTTTCCGGGTTGTCCCCCGGTGCGCCAATTCTCCTGTAAACACGACGCGACCGACTAGTTAGCCGCCGCCAACCACTCAACGCCACGGCATCAGAAGGCGCAGCGGCAAGAATCGCCATCACGGCCCTGTTCCTACTTCGTCTGCGCGCCCGCAGCGACGCGATACGGCGCGAAATCATCCCACACTCTCTTAACGAGAGCCTGCGACAGGATCTTCGTGGCGCCGACGCCCGGTTCTTTCTCGCTGAAGACGACGAGCTTGACTTGGCTGCAAACCGGCCCGATGGCGTCCGCAGGATAGGAATAGAACCCCTCGTACGTGACATCATTAACACGCACCGACGCATTACTGACTGCCAATCGGTGTTCGACCTTGCCCGGGTGAATGGGGATTACCTCGTGCTCGTCACAATACAATTTCATGGCCCTGAAGTCGGACTTGAAGTGCATGCTAGCCGGACCTGCGTACATCCCCTGATACGCAGCCAACCCGCGGCCGAACGCAGACCAAAACCCCTCCACCAATTTGGGCCTGGCATCGACGATCAAGACCGGGCGGAATTCACCGACGTACTCGGCCCAATTCTTGTAATCCGCGAATGGATCGGCCGGAGTCGACGCAATGCCGGCTTTCTTGTTCCGCTTGTTTCTTTCGGCCAGCGCTGCCTGCTCGGCAGCGTACTGAACACCATACGTGAGGATCGGCGTGATTAGCGACACTTCGAAATCGCCGACGCCCAACCGGTAGTCCTTCGGCTTGACCGGCGCCTTGTTCAGGGTGTCCTGGAGGCCATCTAGCGGAAACGCATTTGTCGGTTCAACCGGCAACATCGAGTCACTGGGCGCCGGGGACGACAATGCGTCCCGCGCCTCGGAAATCGCCTCTGCGGCCTCGTCAATCCTCACGATTCCTGAGATTCCAGGACCCCGCGTTGTCAAGTCGCCGAACGTCGTAATGCCGACAACGTCTCCTTCAAGCGTGAAGAGAGGCCCCCCGGAGTTGCCCGGATTGATGTTGATGTCGGAGATGATGACGGAGGGCTCGATCTTCCCAACGATCCCGCTTGTCATTACCTTCCGTTGGTTCAGGGGACTCCCAATCGTGAAGATCTCCTCACCCTCGACGACAGGGGGAACCCCGTCCGTCGCAAAGCGAATCCTCACGGCGGGAATGTCGGCCGTAAAGACAGGATTGACCCGCAGGATCTCGATGTCTTTGGTCGACGACTTTGCCACCACCGATGCCGGAACCTTCAGCGTCGGTGAAAACTGCACGGCCAGGTAATCGGAATTCCCAACAACATGCTGATTTGTAGCAATCAACCCGCCAGGGTCGATCACAAACCCGGTCCCGTGCCCGGTCTCGCTCCACACAGTCACAACGCTTTGCTGCCACTGCTTGAAGAGTGCCGGCAGACTGGGCCGCGCTGCGACAAGCGGCGCAATTGGCTCAGCGATCGCGTTGTCCGTGCTCAGTTCGACGAATTGAGGTTGGTCAGCCAGTATGTCGAGGGGCAGTTTCCATCGGTATGACTTGCCTTGGAAGTCAACGGCGCGTTCAGATTCCAGCACGTAGCTGCCCGGTTGCACCGCAGCTTCGGCCAGCCCATCGAGCCCGGTTACGAGCCGAACTGACGCCGCTCCCTCCGGGTCGCTTCTGAGCACGAGCGCATGTCTCGGTACTGGCCTGACGTTCAATTCCGAATCGACCAGCGCAACCTGAACTCGAAGGTTCGCGGGCGCCTGCGGGTGGGCCATTACGCGCCCATACACGAGTGAGCCTATGACGACGATGGGCGCCACTACCCCGACCACTGACCTCTTCATGATGCCTCCTAAAGGTCAACAATCCCGCAGCCTCTACGGCCGACGAGTGCTCGCCGGCTGAGTCCCGTAATCGCTCGCCCGGTTCGCAGACAGGCTCCGTCGTGCTCTATGGTCGAGCTGGCGCGGTCAGTCTACACCCAAAGCGTTGCCCAGGGGGTGGACAGGACAGGTCACACCGCAACCGGGGACCCGCTGACGCGCCCTTCGTGGCGCACTTGACACATAGCGCCACGTGGCGTATCTTGGCGCCATGTCGCCCAAGCAGAAATTCAATCTCGTCATCGAGCCAGGCCAGTTGGCGGCTCTTCGCGCTATCGAGGAGAAGACGGGCGCTCGCATCAGCGAGCAGATCCGTCGGGCGATTAGCGCCCATCTTGAGACGCAGAAGATCCTGACCCGGAGTGAGTTGAAGGAATTGCTTGGGAAGTGACAGAAGCGGCCCGCCCGCGTGTGCGACCACGCGAGCGAGCCTAAGCCGTCCGAGCAGCGTAACCTGCCGGCCAGCCTACGGTACCTTCTAGCCCGCAGCCCTGCCGGCCTCTCAATCGTGGAGGCCACCATGGCGAACGACTCCGTCCGTCCGACCGATCCTCAAGTGCTCGCCCGTGAGATTTCGACTGGCACGCCCGCGCCGGGCGGACCGCCCCGGGCACAGTCCGTCCTGGCGACCGTCGCCATCGTCAATTGCGAGAACCTCGCCAACGTCGCGCTCGCCGAGGCGCTGGCCGACGAGTATCTGGCCCGGTTCGGATTGCACTACGTTTCCGAGTCAACTGAGTACGTCGAGGCACTCGCCGAGCAGATCGACGCTCCCCACCCCGGCGACTCGCCATGCAGGGTTACCCTCGCTGAAACGAACCGGCACATGCAGGCCCTCGACGCGTTCTTGAACACATTTAGCGAGGCGGCCCGGGAACGCGACGGTGTGCGGGATAGCGCCGAGGAACATGCGCTGGGAAAGGCGTTGTATTTCGCGCGTGCAGGCTATCTCCTCGGCGTCGCGGTCGGCCTGCGGTTCATGGGAGGGCGCCATGTTCCGGTCGCTCCTAGCCATTGACGCGGTCGTGCGGCCTCCGCGGCCGGCGCGCTGCTGGCCGGCGTGGCTCCTGCGCCTCGTGAACCGGCGCCCGCAGCGTCGGGACGGTGAATGATGAACCGAGCAGCCATCTACGCCCGCGTCAGTACCTTGGACCAGGAGCCCGAGAACCAGCTCCAGGAGCTCCGGCGCTATGTCGAGGCCCGGGGCTGGACGACACGGGAGTACGTGGACCGGGGCCTATCAGGTGCCAAGGACCGGCGCCCCGCGCTCGATGAACTCGTGGCCGACGCCAAGCGGCGCCGATTCGACGTGCTCGTGTGCTGGCGGCTCGATCGGCTGGGTCGAAACTTCCGGCACTTGAGCCTGTTGCTGGACGAACTGCAGGCCGTCGGCGTGGCCTTCGTCAGCCTGTCCGAGGGCATCGACGCGACCACACCGGCCGGGCGGCTGCAACTGCATGTCCTCGGGGCCATCGCCGAGTTCGAGCGCGCCCGCATCGCAGAGCGCGTCAAGGCGGGCCTCGAGCGGGCCAGGGCGCAGGGGAAGAAGTTGGGCAGGCCACGGGCCCACCGGCCGCCGATTGCGTTACCGGTTGGGCTCAGCGTGCGCGCCGCAGCCGTTCTGTGGGGCTGCAGCAAGAGCACGGCCGCGCGACGGCTCGCGGAGGGCAGAACGCCGTCGGGACAAACCTCCGCGCCGGTGGCATGATTTGGGGGCCGTTTCTCGGGGGTTTGCGATCCGCGAGACACGGCCCCACAATCAGTCGCCATGCGCCTGTCCGGGCACAAGACCCGGTCGGTCTTCGACCGCTACGACATCGTGAGCGGCGACGATCTGAGAGCCGCCGTCGGCAAGCTGGCGGCCCGGACGGGGACAGTTTGGGGACAATCCGGGGACAGAGCCCGCCCAGCCGTGGGCGAAACTCGCGGAATTACTGAGGAAATGTTGGAGGCGCCGTCCGGATTTGAACCGGAGATGGAGGTTTTGCAGACCTCTGCCTTACCACTTGGCTACGGCGCCCCGGCGTGTCCGGCCGTCGTGGCGTGTCGGCGCGGACAAAAAACGCGCGGCAACGACCGCGCGGCGGCGAGGGAGAAGATGGAGCGGGAAACGGGATTCGAACCCGCGACTTCGACCTTGGCAAGGTCGCACTCTACCACTGAGTTATTCCCGCTCAGCGAGAATTGAAAGTACCACACGAGACGGCGTTTAGGCAAGGGCCGGTGCCGCCGATTCGGCGGCCGCGCTTCTTCTGTCTCGGCCTGCTGCACAATGAATCCGGAAGTGAGCGACAGCGATGATCACCATCCTCGGCGCGGGCGGCGCGATCGGCAGCAAACTCGCCCGGCTCCTGGCGGCCCGGAACGCCCCCGTCCGGCTCGTCGGCCGCACGCCCCGCCCTTTGGCGGGAGCCGAAACGTATGCCGCGGACCTGGCCGACCGCGAGCAGGCCATCCGCGCAGTCGCGGGCTCCAGAGTCGTGCACCTGGTTGTCGGCCTGAAGTACGACCTCCGGGTATGGCAAGACCTCTGGCCGCGGATCATGACGAACGTCGTCGAGGCCTGCCAGCGCGCGCAGGCGAGGCTTGTCTTCTTCGACAATGTCTACATGTACGGCAAGGTCAGTGGCCCCATGACGGAAGACACGCCTTACGCGCCCTGCTCGAAGAAGGGCGAGGTCCGCGCGCGAATCGCCACGGAACTGATGGCCGAGGTGAAGTCCGGCGGGCTGACGGCGATGATCGCCCGCTCGGCCGACTTCTACGGGCCCGACACCAGGAGCGGCGTGCCGAACGTGCTGGTCCTCGAGCCGCTGGCCAAAGGGCGAAAGCCCTCGTGGCTGGTCGATGCGGAAGTCCCCCACTCGCTCACCTTCACCCCCGACGCGGCCAGGGGCGTGGCCATGCTCGCCGAGCGCGAGACGGCGTGGAACCAGGTGTGGCACCTCCCCACCGCGCCGGCGCCGCCGACCGGCCGGGAGTTCATCGAGATGGCGGCCAGGGAGTTCAGCGCGGCGCCCCGCTACCGCGTGTTGGGCAGGCCGGTACTCCGGGCAGCCGGCTGGTTCAACTCCGACGTCCGCGAATCGTACGAGATGCTCTATCAGAGCGAGTCGCCCTACCTCTTCGATTCGACAAAGTTCGCGAGAGAGTTCGGCTTCGCGGGCACCCCCTATTCCGACGGGATTCGCGCCGCCGCCGACTCCTGCAAGCGCAGGACCTGAACGCCGCCAGCGCGTCCCCGGGCAGGCCGCCTTCAGTCCTCCTATTTGTACGCCGCGTCGAACGCGTTCTGATACACCTCTACCACGGGCCGACCGTCCGACCCGAACGCGATGGCCACGACGTCGAAGCGGCAGGGGACGTTGAGCAGCCGGTGGCGCGCCAGGTAGTCTTCGGCCATCGCCGTGACGCGGGTCTGCTTGTGGAGGGTCACCGCTTCGGCCGGCTCGCCGAAGCGGCTGCTCGTCCGCGCCTTCACCTCGACGAAGACGACAGTCGGGCCGTCGCGCGCGATGATGTCGATTTCGCCGTAGCGCGAGCGGTAGCGGCGGGCAAGAATTGCGTAGCCCCGGCGCTCCAGTTCCCGGCAGGCGCAGTCTTCGCCGGCTTTTCCGAGCGAGAGGCGATCGAGGATCGGCATACGCCGATCCCGGCTGCAAGGACGGGGCCGCCGGCCGCAGACGCCCGGCCACCGCGAGCGCTTGCGATTCTGTTATGAAAAATTGACGGCCGGGCAATACCGCTCCGACCCCTATATAGGAGGCCACGATTCGGGATCGAGGCCTCTCATTTAACGCGCGAAGCGGGCGCGGACGCGGGCGCAGTCGGCCGCGATGTGCGCCTTCAGCTCCTCCACGCTCGAGAACGTCACCTCGTCGCGGATCCGCTCCACGAACTCCACGCGCAGCCGCTTCCCGTACAGGTCGCGGACGACGTCGAGCAGGTGCGTCTCGATCACGGTCGCCGACGGCTCGTGGAACGTCGGCCGCACGCCGATGTTGGTCACCGACGGAAACACCTCGTCGTCCACCCTCGACAGCGTCGCGTAAACCCCGTTCGGCGGCGTCAACTCGTTGGCCGTGTTCAGGTTGGCTGTCGGGAATCCGAGCAGCCGCCCGCGCTGCAGGCCGTGCACGACGGTGCCGTCCATGAAGTAGCGGCGCCCCAGCAGCTCCGCCGCTTCCGCCACCTGCCCCTCGGTCACCAGCGTCCGGATGCGCGAACTCGACACCACCGCCTCCCCGAGCCGCACCGGGTCGATCTTGTCGGCCCGGAAGCCGTAGACGCTCCCCAGCTCGCTGAGCTTCGCGAAATTGCCCGAACGGTCGTGGCCGAAGAGGAAGTTCCCGCCGACCCAGACCTCGGACACGTGCAGCCACTCGGCCAGGACGAGGCGCGCGAACGTGTCGGGGCTCCACCCCGCGACCTCGTAGTTGAACCGCACCACGGCAACGCCCTCGACCCCGGCCTGCCCCGCCACCTCGAGCTTCTGCCCGAGCGTCATGATGAGCGGCGGCGCGTGCTCGGGCCGCACCACGCGCGTCGGGTGCGGGTCGAAGGTGAGCATCAACGGCGTGGCGGCCCGCTCGCGGGCCGAGCGGACCACCTGCTCGAGGATCCTCATGTGGCCGAGATGCAGGCCGTCGAAGTTCCCCAGCGCGAGCACCGGGTCGCGCCAGCGCCCGGGCCGGGGGTCGTCAGGGTAGTGGATCACGTCCATCGGGTCGGTCACGAACAGTAGCACGCCGCCGTCAGCCTTCAGCCATCGGCCTTCAGCCCTCAGCCCTCGGCCCTCCCATCACACTTCCACCATCAACCCATCATATGCCAGCTCCACGCCCGCCGGCAGGCGCGCCGACGTCTCGGCATGGCCGAGGTCGTGCGCGATGTGGGTGAGCAGCGTGCGCGCCGCCCCCGCTCTGGCGCCGGCCTC
>JAJXZZ010000079.1 GCA_021779795.1 Acidobacteriota bacterium
GATCATCGACATCGCGCCGACGGTGCTGAAGTACTTCGGGATCGCGGTCCCGAAGGACATCGACGGGAAGCCGTTGTTCTGATGAGTGATGAGCAAGTAAGAAGTAAGAAGTACGAAGTAAGAAGTACGAAGTAAGAAGCACGAAGTAAGAAGCACGAAGTGAGTAGTGAGTAGTGAGTAGTGCGGCCCGCGCTGCGTGACACCGTCGCGGGCCGCGAGTCGCCGGCCGCAAGCCGGCCGGGGTGACAGCGTGAACGGCCACCGCTTCGCCGGTTCGCTCGCGCTCCTCATCGCGCTCTCGGTCGGCGCGGCAGCCGCGGTGTGGGCGCGCGGGCAGGCGGGCGGCCAGGCGCCCGCCTCGCCGATGTCCTCGCGCCTGGGCGAGCGGATCAAGGCGCTCCGCCACGAGGCCGAGGCGCTGGCGGGCCGCGAGCGGTCGCTGCTCGTCGATCTGCGCCGGCTCGAGGTCGAGCGCGACCTGCGGCAGGCCGAGGCCCGCCAGCTCGACGGCGAGATGGCCGCGGTTTCGCGCAAGATGGACGACGGCGCGGCGCGGATTGTCGGCCTCGAGCACGAGATCGCCATCGCGCGCCCCGCGCTCCAGCGCCGGCTGGTGGACGTCTACAAGCTCGGCCGGCCAGGCTACGCCCGCCTGCTGCTCAGCACCTCCGACATTCGCGACCTGGGCCGAACGACGCGGCTGGTGTCGGCCCTGGCGAAGATCGACCAGCAGCGCGTCTCGGCCTTCACGCGGACGGTCTCCGAGCTGACGACCGAGCAGGCGGCGCTCGGCCAGGAGGCGACGCGCCTCGACACGCTCCGGGCCTCGGCGAAGACGGCGGCCGACCTGGCGACGAAGGCGGCCGGGCAGCGCGCCGACCTGGTCAGGCAGATCGACGCCCGGCGCGACCTGAACGCGGAGATGGTCGGCGAGCTGGAGCAGGCGGCGCGCGAGCTCGACCGGGCGATGGCCGCCTCGGGCGGCGAGGCAGCCACTGCGGGGCTTGCCGCCAGGCCCATCAAGGCGTTCCGCGGAACGCTCGCCTGGCCCGTCCCCGCCGGGGCGCCGGCCGGCTTCGGCCAGCGGCACGTGAGCGGCCCCTACGCCGCCGTCGCGCGCAACGGCCTGGAGATCGCGGCCGCCGAGGGCCAGCCCGTCCGCGCGGTCCACGAGGGGCGGGTCGTCTACGCCGACGCGTTCGCCGGCCTCGGCCAGCTGGTGATCGTGGACCACGGCGCGCTGGCCTTCTCGCTCTACGGCTACCTCGGCACGCTCGGCGTGACCAGGGGCATGGCCGTCACGACGGGCCAGATCCTCGGCCTGTCGGGCCGGTCGCCCGGCGGCGACCCGGCCGTCTACTTCGAGCTCAGGATCGACGGTCACCCGGTCGATCCCTTACAATGGCTCACAGCGCGCTGAGCGCGTGTCCGCTGCCATTCGGCCGCGCGTGCGGCGGCTTCCCGGTTGGTTGCACATCATGACTGCTCGCACCCGTCTCGTCGTCCTCGCGGTCAGCGCGCCGGTCATCGCGTTCGCGATCATCGGCGGTCTCGTCGGCAAGACGTGGGCCCGCGACGAGACCTACCAGCACCTTCGCGTCTTCGAGGACGTCGCCTCGCTGATCTCGTCCAGCTACGTCGAGCCGGCCAACATGACGCACGTGATGCGCGGCGCCCTGAACGGCCTCGCCGAGGGGCTCGATCCCGATAGCGCCTACCTGCCGCCCGACGAGGCGAAGCTGTACGAGAGCGGCGCGAAGCCGGGCGCCGGCGAGACGGGCATCGCGCTGACGCGGCTCTACTACCTGCGCGTCATCGCGGTGCGCGACGGCTCCCCGGCGGCAAAGGCCGGCCTGGAGGCCGGCGACTTCCTGCGCGCGATCGACGACCACCCGACGCGCGACATGTCGGTGTACGAAGGGCGCCGGCGGCTGCGCGGCGCGCCGGGATCCACCGTGCGCCTGCTGGTCATCCGCGGCAACGTCGCCGACCCGCACGAGGTCACGCTGACGCGCGCGGCGCTCGCCGGGCCCGACGTCTCGGGGCGGATGGAGAACCGGTCGATCGGGTACGTGCGCATCGCCGCGTTCGGCCCCGACGCCGCGCGCGCCGTCGCCGCCAAGGCCGGCGAGCTGGCCAGGGCCGGCGCCGGGTCGTTCATCGTGGACGTCAGGAACACCGCGACCGGCAGCTACGAATCGGGCCTGGCCGTCGCGCGGCTCTTCGTCCGCCAGGGCACGCTGGCCATGAAGGACGTGCGCGGCGCCGCCCGCCAGACGTTCGCGGCCGCCCCCGGCGACGGCGCGATTTCGCAGCCGGTCGTCGTCCTGGTGGACAACGGCACGTCGGGCGCCGCCGAACTCTTCGCCGCGGCGCTCTCGGGCAACCGGCGCGCGAAACTGGTCGGCGAGCACACCGAGGGGCGCGCCGCCGTGCAGAAGCTCGTCCCGCTGCCGGACGGCGCGGTGATGATCATCTCGAACGGCTGGTACCTGACGCCGTCGGGCGAGCCGATCCACGACAAGGGCTTGTCGCCGGCCGTCGCCGTTGACGTCCCCTACGTCGAGTTCGGCGCCCCGGCGCCCACCACCGACCCGATCCTGAAGAAGGCCATCGAGGGGATCGAGGGGGGCAAGTAAGAAGTACGAAGTACGAAGTGAGAAGTACGAAGTACGAAGTGAGAAGTACGAAGTACGAAGTGAGAAGTACGAAGTACGAAGTACGAAGGACGAGCGCGCGGGAGCAGGGGAGCGGGGGAACCTGGCGATCGTGCGATCTTGCGATCTTGCGATCTGGCGATCTGGCGATCTGGCGATCTGGGCCGACGGCCGCCGACCTGCTTGCCCGCCATAGCTCGAAGAGCGAAGGCGGGCCGATCGTCGGCCGTTTGTCTCTTGACAGTGCCCCAACCGTCGCGTATAACCGCTGAGGCGTCCAGTAGGACGGCGTGCTGCGCGACTCACACCAAGCCGGCCGCTGAGGAGGATTCATGAACAAGCAGGAACTGATTGCGAAGATCGCGAAAGACACCGGCGTGACCAAGGTTGGCGCGGCAGCCGCGCTCGAGTCCGTGCTGGACGGCATCACCAAGTCGCTGAAGAAGAAGGAACCGATCACCTTCGTCGGCTTCGGCACCTTCAAGACCGCCGAGCGCAAGGCCCGCGTGGCGCGCAACCCGCAGACCGGCGCCGAGGTGAAGATCCCCAAGCGGCGCGTCGTGCGCTTCACCGCCGGCAAGGCGCTGAAGACCGCCATCAAGTAGATTGTCGACGGGCGCCCGGCGGCCGCCTCACGGCGCGCCGCCGGCCCCGCCCCCGACCGGCCACATCCCGCCCCGCGCCCGCACGGTTGCGGCCAGAAGGTGCGCGTTGACGCGCGCGCCGGCCGATTGGTATACTTTCTACTTCTGTAAGTCCCGGCTTTTCTTGACTTAGGCGCGTAGCTCAGTTGGTTAGAGCGCCTGCTTGACACGCAGGAGGTCGGCGGTTCGAGTCCGCCCGTGCCTACCACCTCGATTCTGTTCTGCGCCGGAGCAGTCGGCTGTCAGCTGGATGCGAGTGGCTCGTTCGTGGAAAGGTCCGGGGTGGCGCCCGGTGCTCTGATCTGCTGATGGCTGAAGACACCTGCCCCGCTTCCTGAACACCCGGATGACCCACGTAACTATCACGCTGCCGGATGGCTCTCGCCGCGACGTCCCCGCCGGGACGACGGTCCGCACGCTGATGGCCGACCTGCCGGCGCGCGTGGCGAAGTCCGCCCTGGCCGCCGTCGTCAACGGCGCCGTCGTCGATCTCTCGTTCGCCCTCGACGCCGACGCCGACCTGCGCCTGGTCACCCCGGAGGCCCCGGAAGCCCTCGAACTCTACCGGCACAGCGCCGCCCACCTGATGGCGGCCGCCGTGACCGCCCTGTTCCCCGGCGCCCAGTGCGGCATCGGCCCGGCGACCGAGGACGGCTTCTTCTACGACTTCGTCGTGCCGCGCCCCTTCGTCCCCGAGGACCTCGCGGCCATCGAGGCGAAGATGCGGGAGATCGCCAGGGCCGACCTCCCCTACCAGCGCCGCCTGATGAGCAAGGCCGACGCGATGCGGCTCTTCTCGGACCGCGGCGAGCCGCTCAAGGTGCAGCTCATCGACGAGAAGGGCGGCCCCGTCGTCTCGTGCTACGCCATCGCCGACGCCTTCGTCGATTTCTGCACCGGCCCGCACGTCCCGTCGACCGGCCGCCTGAAGGCGTTCAAGCTGCTCTCGGCGTCGAACGCCTACTGGAAGGGCGACGCCGCCAACCAGCCGATGCAGCGCATCTACGGGACCGCGTTCTTCAGCGAGGCGGACCTCAAGGCCCACCTCGATCGCCTCGAGGAGGCGAAGAAGCGCGATCACCGGAAGCTCGGCAAGGACCTGGGCCTGTTCATGTTCCACCCGTGGGCGCCCGGCGAGCCGTTCTGGCTCGAGAAGGGCACCCGGCTGGTGAACACGCTCACCAACTACATGCGCGCCGTCCTGGGCCCCGAGGGCTACGTCGAGATGCGCACGCCGCTCGTCTTCAACAAGGCGCTGTGGGAGACGTCCGGCCACTGGGACCATTACCGGGAGAACATGTTCCTGTTCGAGGCCGAGGAGCAGGCGTACGGCCTCAAGCCGATGAACTGCCCCGGCCACATGCTCGTGTTCGGCAGCGAGGTCCGCAGCTACCGCGACCTCCCCTACCGGATCCACGACCAGAGCGTGCTGCACCGCTACGAGGCCTCGGGCGTGCTCTCGGGCCTGACCCGCGTGCGCGAGTTCATCATGGACGACGCGCACATCTTCCTGGCCGAGGACCAGATCGGCGAGGAAGCCGAGCGGCTGCTGCGCCTCATCCAGCGCGTCTACGCCGACTTCGGCCTGGCGCCCGAGATGAAGCTGTCCACGCGCCCCGAGCAGTACCTCGGCGAGAAGGCCACCTGGGATCACGCCGAGGAGGCGCTCAAGGCGGCGCTGGCGCGCGCCGGTCTGGCCTTCACGATCAACGAGGGGGACGGCGCGTTCTACGGCCCGAAGATCGACTTCGCCGTCACCGACGCCCTCGGCCGCAAGTGGCAGTGCGCCACCGTGCAGCTCGACTACCAGCTGCCCCAGCGCTTCAAGCTGAAGTACATCGGGGCCGACAACGCCGAGCACACCCCGGTCGTCGTGCACCGCGCCATCTTCGGCAGCGTCGAGCGCTTCGTCGCCCTGCTGCTCGAGCACTACGCGGGCGCGCTCCCGCTCTGGTTCGCGCCGGTGCAGGCCGTCGTGCTGCCGATTGCCGACCGTCACCTCGACTACGCCCGGGGGGTCCGCGACACGCTGGCCGCCGCCGGCCTGTTCGTCGAGCTCGACGGCCGCCAGGAGAAGATCGGGTACAAGATCCGCGAGGCGCAGTTGCAGAAGGTGCCCTACATGCTCGTCGTGGGCGACCGCGAGGCCGAGCAGGGGGCCGTGTCCGTCCGCAGCCGCGCCGGCGGCGATCTCGGCGCCAGGGCGGTGGACGCCTTCCTCGCCGACGCGCTCGACGAGATCGCGCGCAAGGGCCGGTAGACGCAGGGGCTCGTGACCACAGGAGGTCCATATCGCATTCGATCGCTCCGCTCCACGTCGTGACGACCGCACGCGCATCAACGAACGGATCCGGGTGCGGGAGATCCGTGTCATCGACGGCGAAACCCAGCTCGGCATCATGTCGCCGCAGCAGGCGCTCGTCATCGCGCGACAGAAGGGCCTGGACCTGGTCGAGGTGGCGCCGACGGCCCAGCCGCCCGTCTGCCGCATCATGGACTTCGGGAAGTACCAGTACCAGGAGCAGAAGCGCGCCCGCGAAGCCCGGAAGCACCAGCGGGTGATCGAGGTCAAGGAGATCAAGTTCCGTCCGAAGGTGGACGAGCACGACTACCAGTTCAAGAAGAGCCACATCGAGCGGTTTCTCGCCGAGGGCGACAAGGTCAAGGCGACGATCTACTTCCGGGGGCGCGAGATCGCCCACCCCGAGATCGGCCGGCGAATCCTCGAGCGCCTGATCCAGGAACTGGCCGAGGTGGCCGTCACCGAGTCGATGCCCAGGATGGAGGGCAACACGATGCACACCATCCTCAGTCACAAGCCCGGCGCCAAGCTGCAGGCGCCCAAGGCGCCGCCGACGACGGCGCAGAATCAAGCGTAGGGGACGAGAGATGCCGAAACTGAAGACGCACCGGGGCGCCGCCAAGCGCTTCAAGAAGACCGCGACCGGGAAGTTCAAGCGCAGCCAGGCGTTCAAGCGCCACCTGCTGTCCAGCAAGACGACCAAGGAGAAGCGCCACCTCTCCGGCACGATCGTCGTCTCGGACGCCGACGCCGCCAAGGTCAAGAGGATGCTGCCCTATAAGTAGAGACCAGGATTCGGGAGTCAGGATTCGGGATTCGGACACGCCCCTGAATCCGGAATCCCGACTCCTGAATCCCTCGTCTGCGAGCGAAGGAGTAGAGAGCAATGCCCAGAGTGAAACGCGGAACCGTGAGGCGCGCCAAGCGCAAGAAGCTGCTCGGCCTGGCCAAGGGGTACTACGCCCGCAAGAGCAAGCTCTACCGCTCGGCCAAGGAGGCGGTCGACACGGCGCTGAAATACGCGTTCGTCGGCCGCCGCGACAAGAAGCGCGAATTCCGGCGCTTGTGGATCATCCGGATCAACGCCGCCGCGCGCCAGCACGGCCTGACCTACGGCGAGCTGATCCGGGGCCTCAAGGCCGCCAACATCGGCCTCGACCGCAAGGCGCTGGCCGACCTGGCCGTCCGGGAACCCGCGGCGTTCGCCCGCATCGCGGCCCAGGCGAAGGACGCCCTCGGCGCGGCCCACGCCGCGTAACGGCAGGCCGCGCATGCCTGACGCAGCCGGGATTTCACGCCTCCGGGCGGAGTTCGAGGCCGCGCTCGCCGGCGCGGCCACCGAGCCCGCCCTGCGCGAGGTCCGCGACCGCTACCTCGCCCGCAAGGGCGGCGTCGTCACCTCGCTGATGAAGGCGGTGGCCACCGCGCCGCCCGCGGACCGCCCCGAGCTCGGCAGGCTCGCCAACCAGTTCAAGCGCGAGGTCGAAGAGGCGATCGAGGCCCGGCGCGCCGCGCTCGAGACCGGGCGCCCGGCCGCCGGCGCGGTGGACATCACCCTGCCCGGCCGCCGTCCGCCGCTCGGCCACCTCCATCCCCTCACCCACGTCCGCCGGCAGGTCGAGTCGATCTTCGGCCGCATGGGCTACGAGATCCTCGAGGGGCCCGAGATCGAAGACGACTACCACTGCTTCGAAGCCCTGAACATGCCGCCGGAGCATCCCGCCCGCGACATGCAGGACACCTTCTTCCTCGGCCAGGCGGTGCCGCAGCGCGGCCTCGGCACGCCGGGAACCCGGACGAGCACCCGCCCGGCGCCGCCCGACCGGCCGGCCACGCTGCTGCGCACGCACACCTCGGCGATGCAGATCCGCTACATGGAGGCCCACGAGCCGCCGGTCCGGATCGTCGCCATCGGCAAGGTGTTCCGGCGCGACAACCCCGACCTGACGCACACCCCGATGTTCCACCAGTTCGAGGGGCTGCTGGTCGACGAGGGGGTGACGTTCGCCGACCTCAAGGGGACGCTGACCGCGTTCGTGCGCGACATCTTCGCGCCCGACACGAAGGTGATGTTCCGCCCGAGCTTCTTCCCCTACACCGAGCCGAGCGCCGAGATGTTCATCGGCTGCGTCTTCTGCGGGGGCGCAGGCTGCCCGGTGTGCAAGCGCACCGGCTGGCTCGAGATCCTCGGCAGCGGCATGGTGCACCCGTCGGTGCTCGAGGCCGTCGGCTACGACGCCGAGCGGTACTCCGGCTTCGCCTTCGGCACCGGGATCGAGCGCGTGGCGATGCTCAAGTACGGCGTGGACGACATCAGGCTGTTCTACGAGAACGACCTGAGATTCCTGGAGCAGTTTGCCTTTTGAAACTCCTCGTCTCGTGGCTTCGTGACTACGCGGACATCCGCCTGCCGGTGGAACAGCTGGCCTCTACCCTGTCGATGACAGGGTTCGAGGTGGCGGGCATCGAGCCTGTACCGGACAGGCCTGAAGGCCTGTCCCACCCGTTGATCCAGGGCAGCGGCGCCTCTGACGGCGGCGCATCGGAAACCACAGGCCTTCAGGCCTGTGCCGATGCCGTCATCGACTTCGAAATCACCGCCAACCGCCCCGACTGCCTGAGCGTCGCCGGCCTGGCGCGCGAGGCGGCCACCGCGTTCGGCGTGCCGCTGACGCTGCCCTGGCCCGACCCGTCGGCCTCGCTGCCGACCGACGGCGGGGCCCCCGCGCCGACGCCCGACCGGATCGCGGGCGAGCGCCTGGCCGTCTCGATCGAGGCGCCCGACCTGTGCCCGCGCTACTCGGCCGCGGTGGCCGACGTGACGATCGGCCCGTCGCCCGACTGGCTGGCGAACCGGCTGACGGCGGCCGGCGTCCGCCCAATCAGCAACGTGGTGGACGTCACCAACTACGTCCTGCTCGAGATCGGCCACCCGCTGCACGCGTTCGACCTCGAGCGCCTCGACGGCCGCTCGCTCTGCGCGCGCCGCGCCCGCCCCGGCGAGCGCATCCGCACGCTCGACGGCGAGGCCCGCGCGCTCGATCCCGAGATGCTGGTCATCGCCGACGCCTCGTCGGCGCAGGCGGTGGCGGGCGTGATGGGCGGCGCCGCGTCCGAGGTCTGGTCGGGGACGCGCGTCATCGCCCTCGAGAGCGCCTACTTCAAGCCGGCCTCGGTGCGCCGGACGAGCAAGCGCCTCGGCCTCAAGTCCGAGGCCTCGTCGCGCTTCGAGCGCGGCACCGACATCGGCGTCCCGGCCATCGCGCTGGCGCGCGCCTGCGAGCTGCTCGAGCAGATCGGCGCCGGCCGGCGCATCGGCGGGACGCTCGACGTCTACCCGGCCCCGCGCGGCCCGATCGACATCACCCTCAGGCGCGAGCGGATCGCCCGGCTGCTGGGCGTCGCCGTGGACGCTGCCGAGGTGCTGAGGATCTTCGGCGGCCTGGGCCTCGGCGTCACCGCCGTGGACGGGGGCTGGCGCGTGCGCGTCCCGACGCGCCGCGTGGACCTGCTGCGCGAGGCGGATCTCATCGAGGAAGTGGCCCGCCACTTCGGCTACGACAAGGTGCCGTCGCACTTCCCGCCGCTGCGGGCGGCGGCGGCGCGGCCCGACCCGCGGATGGCCCGCAAGTCCATCCTCCGGCGCGTGCTGACGGCGGCCGGCTTCTCCGAGGCCGTGAGCTACAGCTTCATCGACCAGGCCGACGCCGCGGTGTTCGCGGCGGCCGGCGAGCCGGCGGTGCCGCTCGCCTACCCGCTCTCCGAGAACTTCGCGGTGCTCAGGCCGTCGCTCTTGCCGGGCCTGGTCGAGGCCGTGGCGCGCAACCGGCGGCACCAGACGCGCGACGTCCGGCTGTTCGAGATCGGGGCCTGCTTCTCGCCGACGCGCGGCGAGCGCCACCTGGCCGCCTTCGCGCTGACCGGCGCCGGCGTGATGGAGCACTGGGGCGGCGGCACGCGGCCGGCCGACTTCTTCGACGCCAAGGGGGTCGTGGAGCGGATCGGCGAGGCGCTCGGCCTCGAGTTCACCGTCACCGAGAGCGCCGCGCCGTTCCTCGTCGCGGGCCGCGCGGCCGACCTGGCCGCCGCCGGGACGCCGGTCGGCGTGACGGGGCTGCTCGTCGCGGCCGAGTCCGAGAAGCGGGGGCTCGCGGGCGGCGACGAGACGTTCGTGGCCGAGATCGACCTCGACGCGATCGACCGCCTGGCGACGGGCGCCGACACGCAGGCGCAGCCGCTGCCGCGCTTTCCGTCGATCGTCCGCGACATCTCGATCGTCGTGGACGAACGGCTGCGCTCGGCCGAGATCCGCGAGACCATCCGGCGCGTGGCGCCCGACACGCTCGTCTCGATCGTCGAGTTCGACCGGTACAAGGGCAAGGGCATCCCCGACGACCGCTACAGCCTGTCGCTGCGCTTGACGTTCAGGGCGCAGGACCGTACGCTGACCGACGCGGACGTCCAGGGAGCGATGGAACGGATCGTGGCCGCGCTCGTGGACACGCACGGGGCGGTGCAGAGATAGGCTGTCGGCTGTCGGCGGTCGGCGGTCGGCGGCCGGCGGCATACGGCATACGGCTTACGGCCTACGGCTTGCGGCTTACGGTGGCCGACCGCCGACA
>JAJXZZ010000080.1 GCA_021779795.1 Acidobacteriota bacterium
GCCCCCGCGAGCCGCGGATCCCCGGGCTTCGGCGTCTCCGGCGCCGCCCCGCGCGCGCCGGCCTCCAGCCGCGCCACGACCGCCGGGGGATAGGCCCCGCGCCCGCCCCGCCGGGCGAGCACCCCCAGCGCGTCGGCCCAGGTGCTCGGGTCGGGCACCCCGGGCCCCGATCCGATCACGCTGAGGTCGTCCCCGATCACGTCCGAGATCGCCAGCGTCAGGCACGGCACCCGCGACGCCGCGGCGAGCCGGCCGCCCTTCACCGCCGACAGGTGCTTGCGCACGGTGTTGAGATCGTCGATGCCGGCGCCCGCGAGCAGCAACCGCCTGGTGGTCTCGCGCTTGTCGGCGAGCGTCAGCCCGTCCTGCGGCACGGTCATCATCGACGAGGCGCCGCCGGAGAGCAGCAGCAGCAGGTGATGGCCCGCCGGCACCCGGGCGGCCAGTTCGAGGGCGCGGCGGCCGGCCCGCTCGCTCCGCTCGTCGGGGACCGGGTGACTCGCCTCCATCCACTCGACCGTCCCCGGCAGCGCGGGCCTCCCTCCGAGGCCGATGGCGACCTCTTCCGCGACCTCGAGCGAGCGCGCGGCGGCCACGGCCGCGGCCAGCGGCGCGGCGGCCTTTCCCACGCACAGGACGTGAAGCGGGCGGGACAGGAATGCCCTGGCGTCGTCGGAGGCGAAGGCGGAGGCAAGCAGGCGCGCCGGATTCGACGCGTCGAGGGCCGCGCGGAAGATGGCGAGGGCGTCGCGGCGAAGGCGCCCGACGACGGAGGTCAGTTCACCAGCTTCGGGTTCGACCACGCGGATAAGTTCGTCACCACGTCGAACTGCTTGAGCAGGTCGCCCATCAGCCGGTCCGCGTTCTGCGACCGGCACACCTGGTCGAGGTTCTCGATGAGCCGGACCAGGGCCTGCTCAGCCGAGCTGTACGCCCGCTCCGAGTAGTACTCCCGTTGGTACCGCAGGCAGCGCTGGTGTCTGATGAGTTCTTGCCGGTAAAAATCGACTTGCATCCCTGGATGGAGCGCACTCGATGGCCTTTGGCCAGTCACGAAGCGGTGCATGCGACTCCTTCGTCAGAAATGAAAAACCGGTAGGCAGTGTCTAGTCTAGTGATGCCGCGCGCGCCTGTCAACGGCGACCAAATCGCTCCGCGCGCCAACCCGCGCCGCGGGTGCCCGCCTGGCGTGCGCCCTGCCCCGCCCGCGCTAGCGCGGCCGCGCCGTTCGCCACGCGGCCACGAGGCCGCCGAGGCAGCCGACGGCCATCGCGCCCGCGACGAGGCCGGCCATCGCCGTCCAGGACAGGAACCGGATCGCGCCCAGGTCGAACAGGCCGGCAGCCATGGCCGACAGGTGCGGCGCGGCCAGCGCCATGCCCGCGTACAGCGCGCCCAGCGCCAGCACGGCGCCGAGCCCTCCCTGGATCATCCCCTCGCACACGAACGGCCCGCGGATGAACGCCATCGGCGCCCCGACGAGCGTCATGATCTCGATCTCGTCGCGCCGGGCGTGCATCGACAGCCGGACCACGTTGGTCACGGTGAGCGCCGCCGCGAGGACGAGAATCGCCGTCAGGCCGAACCCGACCCACCGCACGAATTCGCCGAGCGAGACCAGGCGATCCAGCCAGCGCCGGTCGAACCGCACGTCGGCCACCCCGGGCATCGTCGCCAGGCGGGCCGCCAGCCGGTCGAGCGCCGCGCCGCTCGCCGAGGACGCGCCGAGGCGGACCTCGAACGAAGCCGGGAACGGGTTGTCGGGCGCCTGCGCGGTGGCCGGCGCGAGGTCCGGGAAGTCGCGGCGGAACCTGGCGAGCGCCTGCGCCTTGGACACCACGTCGATCCCGATCACCGCCGGCTCGGCCCTGAGCGCGCGCTCGACGGCCGACCGTTCGTCCGGCGTCGCGCCGTCGGCGAGGTAGACCGACAGCTCGGCCGATCGGCTCCACTGATCGATCGTCCGCCGCGCGTGGCCGCCGACGATCAGCAGCAGGCCGAGCACGAAGACGGCAATCGCGATCGTCAGCAGGGACAGGATCGACGCGCCCCGCCCGCGCCAGAAGCTGGTCCACCCCTCGTCCACGAAGTAGGTGAGGCCGCCGATCATCGCGCGCTCCCGCCGGTCATGCCGGCCTCGCGATGCGCCCGTGATCGAGCGCGACGGTCCGGCGCCCGACGCGGCGGATCAGTTCGCGGTCGTGCGTCGCGACGAGCACCGTCGTGCCGCCCGCGTTCATGTCCCTGAACAGGTCCATGATCTCGATCGCGAGGTCCGGGTCGAGGTTCCCCGTCGGCTCGTCGGCCAGCACCAGCACGGGCTCGTTCACGAGCGCCCGCGCGATCGCCACCCGCTGCTGCTCGCCGCCGGACAGCTCGATCGGGTACGCGGTGGCGCGGTGCTGCAGCCCGACCCACTTCAGCACCTGGAACGTCTTCCGGCGCTGCTGCACGTCGGGCACGCCGAGGATGCGCAGCGCGAACATGACGTTCTCGAAGACGGTCTTGCGCGGGACGAGCTTGAAGTCCTGGAAGACGAAGCCGACCGTCCGGCGGTACCGCTGGATGTCGGCGGGCTTGAGCGCGGAGAGGTCCTTGCCGTCCACGACGACGCGGCCCGAGGTCGGCACCTCCTGCCCGATGAGGATGCGGAGCAGCGTCGACTTGCCCGCCCCGCTCGGCCCGGTCAGGAAGACGAACTCCCCCCGCCCGACGTGCAGGGTGACGTCGTCGAGGGCGGAGATCGCGCCGCCGTAACGCCTGGAGAGTCCGTCGATGTCGATCACGGTGACTGTGCGGAGTCGTTCCCGGGCCGCATTCCGAAGGCGCCCCGGGGAATCGTCGGCGAGTATAGCACCGCGCCCCCTCGGAACCGCCTCCCCTACGCGCCGCCGCCGAGTTCGCGCCTGAGCAGTTCGTCCACCAGGACGGGGTCGGCCTGGCCGCGCGTCGCCTTCATGACCTGCCCGACGAAGAAGCCGAAGACGAGGCCCTTGCCGGCCCGGAACTGCGCCAGCGGCTTCGGGTTCTCGGCCACCACCCGCCGCACGACGGCCTCGAGCGCGGCCCGGTCGCCGATCCGCGTCAGCCCCTCGGCCTCCACGATCTCGGCGGCGCCGCGGCCGGTCCCCCACATCTTCTCGAGCACCTGCTTGGCCACGCTCACGCTGATCGTGCCCTCGTCGACGATGGCGATGAGGTCCGCGAGGGCCTCGGCGGTCACGCCGGGAGAGGCGTTCCGCGCGTCCGCCGCCTTGAGGTGGCGCGCCACCTCGCCGGTGATCCAGTTGGCGGCGGCCTTCGGGCGCCCCGACCGTGTCGCCACCTCCTCGAAGAACCTCGCCAGCGCCGGGGTCGCGGCCACCTGCCGGGCGTCGTACTCCGAGAGCCCGTAGGCCGTCGTCAGCCGCGCGCGCCGCGCGTCGGGCAGCTCGGGCAGGCGCGACCGGGCCGCGTCGATGCGCTCGGCGGCGATCGCGAGCGGCGGCAGGTCGGGCTCGGGAAAGTATCGGTAATCGTGGGCCAGTTCCTTGCCGCGCATGGCCGCCGTCCGGCCGGCGGCCTCGTCGAACAGCCGCGTCTCGCGCACCACGCGCCCGCCGCCGTCGAGCACCGAGGCCTGGCGGGCGATCTCGTAGTCGAGGGCCCGCTCCAGGTAGCGGAACGAGTTGAGGTTCTTGATCTCGACCGGCGCCCCGAGCGCCGCGTCGCCCGCCCGGCGAAGCGACACGTTGGCGTCGCAGCGGAGGTGTCCCTCCTCGAGGTTGCCGAGGCAGGCCCCGATCTCCACCAGGATGTCGCGAAGCCGTTCGAAGAAGGATGCGGCCGAGGCCGCGCTCCGGAGGTCCGGGCGCGTGACGATCTCGACGAGCGGCACGCCGCTGCGGTTGAAGTCGACGTAGCTGTGGCGGTCGGAGTCGGGAAAGCCGTCGTGGAGGGACTTGCCCGCGTCCTCCTCGAGGTGCGCCCGGACGAGACCCACGCGCGTCACCCGGCCGCCCTCACTCCACTCGAGCGCGCCGCCGGTGGCGAGCGGCCGGTCGTACTGCGAAATCTGGTAGCCCTTCGGCAGGTCGGGGTAGAAGTAGTTCTTGCGCGCGAACACCGACACGGCCTCGACACGGCAGCCGAGAGCCAGCGCCGCCAGGATCGCCAGGTCCACCGCCTTCCCGTTCAGGACGGGCAGCGCCCCGGGCAGGCCGAGGCACACCGGGCAGACCAGCGTGTTCGGCGCGGCGCCGGCGCGGACGGCGCACCCGCAGAACAGCTTCGTCTCGGTGGCCAGCTGGGCGTGAATTTCGAGCCCGATGACCGGCTCCCACGTCATGGCGGTATGGTAGCAGACCGAACCAGCCGCCACTCCGCCCGAGATGGAGGAGCTGGAGGGATGCGGTGCAGGGTTGACGCGGGGCCCGTGGCGGGCCACGATCACACGATTCGCGCAGCCCTGGCCCTGGCCAGAATCGCCACCGTGACACGACGCCTCCGCCTCCTTCCCGTCGTCCTCGCGCTCGGAGCGCTTGCCGTCGCCGTGCAGGGCTGCGCCCACCGGACCCCGGCGCGCCCGCCGGTGACCGTGCCGCCCGCGCCCCCGGTGCCCGCGCCCGCTCCGGAAGCCCCGGTGAGCGTCCAGGTGGGCGGGCACGTCGAGATCGTTCCGCTCGAGGAGTACGTGGCGGGCTGCGTGGCCGCCGAGCTGGGCTCCATCCCTCTTCCGCCGGCCGGCGCGGCGCGGGCCCGCGACGTCCAGGCGATCCTCTGCCGCAGCTACGCGGTCGCCAGTCGCGGACGGCACGCCCGCGACGGTTTCGACCTCTGTTCGACCACGCACTGCCAGCTCTACCGCGCGGCCCCGGCCACCGTGATCGGCCGGCTGTCCCGCGAGGCGGCGGCGCGAACGGCCGGGCTGCTGGTGCTGTGGCACGGGCGGCCGGTGCAGCCGATTTACCACGCCGACTGCGGCGGCCACACGACCACGCCGGGCGAGGTCTGGGGCGGGCCGTCCCCTCCGTACTACGTGTCGGCGGTGGACGACGCGTGCCCGAAACGGCCGCAGTGGCGCACCGAGGTGACGCTGGCCCGGCTGTCCGACATCCTGCGGGCCGCGCCGGGCATCGCGCTCGACGGCCCCCTGCGCGGACTCGCGGTGGAACGGCGCGACTCTTCGGGACGCGCCGAGTGGGTCCGCCTGACGGCACGGCGGCCGGTCGTCGTTCGCGGGGCGGACTTCCGCGCGGCCGTCACGGCCCGCCTGGGAGCGGCTGTTCTGCCGAGCACGCTGTTCGAGGTGAGCGTGCGGGCCGGCCTGGCCAGGTTCGAGGGCCGGGGCAACGGGCACGGAGTCGGCCTGTGCGAAGCCGGCATGATTGTCCGCGCCGGCCGGGGGGATCGGCCGGTCGATATCCTGGCCCATTACTTCCCGGGAACCACCATCGCCACCGGCTGAGGCCGGGGCCGGGGCGGAGCGACGGGTCGGGCTGGCGGCCCCGAAGATCGCGCCGGATGGGCGAAACTCCCCTAAAATAGTGGTTGATGAGGGCGGGACCGACCGCTTTCCCCCTCCCGAGGTAAACGTTTCCCCGGGGCCATCGTAGTTGATGGTAGGACGCGAGAGGACCCGAGACCAGCACGAATGGCGACCGCACCAGTCGAGATGACGCTGCCAGACGGGCCCGACGAGACGCTGCCCGTGTCGCTGCCGGATCTCCCGCGCCCGGACGAGGATTCGCGCATCGCCGCCGAGGTCAAGGCGCTGGTCCGCGAGGGGAACCTGGAGGCTGCCCGTGATCGCTTCTCGGCCCTCGTCCGGCGCCAGCAGCGGCGGGCGTCGAGGATTGCCTATCACTTCCTGCGCGACGCGGCCGACGCGGACGAGGCCGTGCAGGATTCGTTCATCAAGGTCTTCTCGCACATCGAGTCGTTCAGAGAGGACCTGCCGTTCGAGGTCTGGTTCACCCGGATCCTGATCAACGGGTGCCTGGACCGGCAGAAAGCCCGGCGGCGCAGGGGGCGGTGGGCCGTGTCCCTGCCCGAAGCCGAACCCGGTGAACGGTCGTGGGTGGAATCGGTGCCGGCCGCGGGCCTGTCGCCCGAAGAAGCGTTGTTGCTGCGCGAGCGGCGGGCACAGATCGCGGCGGCGGTGGGCAAGCTCCCCGAGCGGCAGCGGACCGTGTTCCTGCTGTGCCACTACGAGGGGTGTTCGTCCAGGGAGGTGAGCGGCATCACCGGCCTGAACGAGTCGACCGTGCGCGTGCACCTGTTTCGAGCCGTGCGCAGGCTACGCTCGCTGCTCGGAGGAAACCTGTGAAATTGGATCGCTCTCATCCCGCCGACGATCGGCTCATTGCCGTCTACTTCGGGGACGAGGAGGCCAGCGAGGCCGACCGCCGGAGCGTGCGGCAGCACCTCCACGGGTGCGAGGCCTGCACGTGGCGGTACACCGAACTGACGGCCCCGCTCGAGCGGCTGCGGCGCGACGCGGCCAGCGAGGCCGACGAGGTGTTCACGTCCGCCCGGCTCGACGCGCAGTGCGCGCGGATCATGGGCCGGCTCGACGCGAAGACCGTCGGAGCCCGGGTGGTCCCCTTCCCCATCGGCGCGAACCGCCTGAGCCGCGCGGTCATCCGCCGCCCGGTCATGCGCTGGGTCGCGGCCGCGGCCGCGGCCGGCCTGCTCGTGGGCCTGGCGGCCGGCCGCCTGATCGAGTCCGACCGGGGGCGCGTCGCACAGGTCGCGCAAACCGCGCGCACCTCGGCGTCGGCTCCGCGCCTGCCCGTCCCGAGCCCGGAGCCGGCCGTCGCCGCGGAGTCCGACGAGGCGACGCTGACCGAGATCGAGGCGGCCGCGAGAAGCCAGCGGATCCCGGCCCTGAGCGTGCTGGACCAAATGACGCCGCACCTGCGCCAGGACGCCGTGCTCGTCCGCGCGATCCGCTGAGGCCGGCCCCGCCCCCAATGGCTGACCTGATCTTTCGCAAGGGCTTCTCGCTCGGCCACGAGGTGGCGGGCGAACTGGCCGCCGATTACCACAGCGCGCTCGTGCAGGACATCAAGGCGGCCGGCTTCCGGTTCGAGCGGGGCCGGCTGACCGTCCACCTGGCGCGCGAGTTCGGCTTCTGCTACGGCGTGGACCGGGCGGTGGACTACGCCTACCAGGCGCGGCGCCGCTTCCCCGACCGGACCGTGTACCTGACGGGCGAGATCATCCACAATCCCACGGTCAACGAGAACCTGCGGAGGCTCGGCATCCGCTTCCTGTCGGACCCCGGCGGATCGGCCGACACGCCCGGGGCCGGCGACGTCGTCATCCTGCCCGCCTTCGGCGTTCCCGTCGGCCTGCTGCAGCAGCTGCAGCGCCAGGGGTGCACGCTCGTGGACACGACGTGCGGGTCGGTGCTGAACGTGTGGAAGAACGTCCGCCGCTACGCCGCCGAGGGGTTCACGTCGATCATCCACGGCAAGGTGCGCCACGAGGAGACGCAGGCCACCGCGTCGCAGGCCACCGGGCAGCCGGGCGGCCGGTTCCTGGTGGTGCTGAACCACGCCGAGGCCGAGGCGGTCTGCGGGTACATCGCGCGCGGCGGCGACCGCCGCGCCTTCCTCGAGCGGTTCGGCGGCGCCGCCTCGCCGGGGTTCGACCCCGACGCCGACCTCGGCAAGATCGGCCTGGCCAACCAGACGACGATGCTGATGTCCGAGTCGCTGGAGATCGCCGAGATGTTCCGGCGCGCGATGGCCGCGCGGTACGGCGAGGCGGGGCTCGCCGAGCGGTTCCGGGCGTTCGAGACGATCTGCAGCGCCACGCAGGACCGCCAGGACGCGGTGGTGGCGCTGCTCGACGGCCACGCGCTCGACCTGATGCTGGTCGTCGGCGGCTACAACAGCAGCAACACGACGAACCTCGCGAAGATCTGCGCGGGGCGGCTTCGGACCTACCACATCGCGGACGTGCCCGCCCTCGTGTCGGCGCGGGAGATCCGGCACCGGCCGGTCCGCGGCGGCGCGGAGGTGGTGGAGGCGGGCTGGCTGCCCGACCGCGGCCCCCTGGTCGTCGGCATGACGGCCGGCGCCTCGACGCCCGATCACATCGTCGGCATGGTGGTCGAGCGGCTCTCCAGCCTGGCCAACGGGTAAACGAGGCCCGTTTGCCCGTCGTAAATGACGGTGAGGTGAAAGACTGTGTCGACGGCAATCATCAGACGCGTGGGGATGGCGCTGCTCGCCGGGCTTCTCGTGGCAGGCGGGGCGGAGGCGGCGCGGCAGGATCACGCTGACCAGCGCGCCGCCAGCCAGGCCGGCGCGACCCGGGTGCCGGCGAGCGCGAAGTGGTGGCAGGACGAGCGGGTCAAGGCCGACCTGCACCTGACGCCGGACCAGTGCGCCCGGATCAACGACGTCTTCGAGGGGTTCGTCGCCAACATGAGCGACGTCGCCAGGGACATCCGCCAACGCGAAGATAAGCTGTCGCATCTCATCAGCGCGGACGACGTCACCGAGGCACAGCTGCTCAAGGAGGTCGACCAGCTCGAGACGCAGCGGAGCACGCTGGCCAAGGCCCGCACGCTGATGCTGTTCCGGATGCGCCGGGTCCTCTCCCCCGACCAGCGGAGCCGGCTCGTGGAGATCCAGAAGGCGCGAGAGCAGGAACGCCGGTCGGGCCGCGCGCCCGAGCACGGCCCGATCCAGTAGGGCCGCGAACCACGCCCTCATTTCAATCCCGAACGCGGGAGGCAGATCCGTGAAGACGTTCTCCAGTTGGATTCGAACCGTGAGCGTGGCGGCCGGGGTCCTCGCGGCCGGCGGCGGCCAGGCGCGGGCGCAGGCCGTATCCGACGCGAAGGTGGCGGAGCTGCTCACGCAGGCCAAGGCGCAGGTCCAGGCGCAGGCCGGGCAGTCGGGCGTCACGCCGGCCCCGGCCGGCCCCACGCAGAGCCTGACGATCGACGAGGCGGTCCAGCGCGCCCTCGACTCGAACATCGACCTGGTGGTGGCGCGGCTGAACCCGCAGATCCAGAACCTGTCGATCGCGCAGACGCGCGGCGTCTACCGGCCGACCGTCACGTCGAGCCTGGGTGACAACTGGAGCCGCAGCCAGCCGACCTCCCAGTTGAGCGGCGGCACCAGCACATCGACCGGCGTCCAGAACGGCACGTACTCCTGGGCCGCAGGCCTCTCGCAGGCGCTGCAGGTCTCGGGCGGCACGGCGTCGGTGACCTGGATGAACTCGCGCAACAACACGACGAGCAACAACGCGATCCTGAACCCGACCTACCAGAGTTCGCTGGGGGTGTCGCTCACCCAGCCGCTCATCAAGAACTTCCGGATCGACAGCAACCGGCAGGCGCTGGCGACCGGGCTCATCGCACTCGAGAACGCCAACACCTCGGTCCGCGCGCAGGTCATCAACACCATCGCGAACGTGAAGGACGCCTACTGGGACCTGGTCTACGCGGTGCAGGCGGTCGACTCGGCCCGGATGTCGCTGGCGCTCGCGCAGAAGCTGGTCGAGGACAACAAGGTGCGCGTCGAGATCGGCACGCTGGCCCCGCTCGACGTCGTGACCGCGCAGGCCGAGGCCGCGACGCGCCAGCAGACGCTCGTGACGACGCTCGCCAACCAGCGGACCGCCGAGATGGCGCTGAAGCGGCTGATCGTGAGCGGCACGTCGGACCCGCTGTGGGCGATGGCGCTCAACCCGACCGATCGGCCGCCGGCCGACCTCGGCGAGAAGATCGACCTGCCGGCGGCGCTCAAGTACGCGCTCGAGAAGCGGACCGACCTGGCCATCGCGCGCAAGAACCTCGAGAGCAGCAACGTGACGCTCAAGTACCTGCGCAACCAGATCCTCCCGCAGCTCGACCTGACGGCGTCCTACGCGACCTACGGCACGGGCGGAACCTACCTGCAGCGGAACGCCGCGCTCGGCGGCGCGATCGTCGGCACGATCCCCGGCGGGTACACCGACGCGCTGGCGATCCTGCGGAACTTCAACTACCCGCGCTGGAGCGTGGCGGTCAACCTCACCTACCCGCTCGGCATGAGCGCGGCCGACGCGGCCCTGGCCCGCGCCAAGGTGCAGTACCAGCAGTCGGTCGAGCAGCTGAAGTCGCTCGAGCTGTCGGTCGCCACCGACCTGACGACGCAGGCGCTGACCGTGCAGAGCGACCTGGAAGCGGTGCAGGCCGCCGCGGCGGCGC
>JAJXZZ010000081.1 GCA_021779795.1 Acidobacteriota bacterium
CCCCAGCGCGACGAACAGGACAGCGATCACGTGACCTCCCTGCGGCAGCCGCCCGCCGGCAACCGGTTGGCGGGAACTGGTCCGGGAATATATCATGGCAGCGGGTAGCTGGCAGCGGGCAGCGGACCACGGCGGGCAAGCTCGGAGCCTTGAGCCCGGAGCCCTGAGCCCGGAGCCCTGAGCCCCGCCCTCGCCCTTCGGGCTACGGCGGGCAAGCCTTGAGCCTTCTATGGTCACGAGAATTTCTGCTTGGAACCTTCTCTGCGAGTGGACCGAGAGCGACGCGCTGCGCAAGCACGCGCTCGCGGTCGAGGCGGGCGTGGGGTACTATGCCCGCATGTTCGGCGAGAACGAGGACGAGTGGCGCGCGGTCGCGCTGCTGCACGACTTCGACTACGAGCGCTACCCGACGCTCGAGAACCACCCGTTCCGCGGCGCCGAGCACCTGCGCGAGCAGGGCTACCCCGAGTGGGCGATCCGGGCCGTGCTGTCGCACGCCGACCACACGAACACGCCGCGCGAGACCCGGCTCGAGCACACGCTGTTCGCCTGCGACGAGATGGCCGGCTTCGTCACGGCGGCCTCGCTGGTGCGGCCGTCGAAGAGCGTGCTCGACCTGGAGGCCTCGTCGGTCATCAAGCGGATGAAGGACAAGGCGTTCGCCCGCGCGGTGAGCCGCGACGACCTGCGGAAGGGGGCCGAGGAGCTGGGCCTTCCGCTGGCCGAGCACATCACCAACGTCATCGCGGGGATGCGCGAGCAGGCGGAGGCGCTGGGACTCAGGGGCAGCTTGTAGCGGGCGGCGGACCACGGTTGGCGTCACGGGACGGACCAGCTGGCAGCGGAAGAGGCCTGCTGGCCGGCGCTGGAGAGCCAGCCGGCCTCCGTCGGCCCGGAACTGTCTGACTCGTTTCGACGTATGTGCTAACCAGAATGCCCGAGCCCGATCCTGCCGCCGTCGTCTCGCTCGAGTCGGTCAGCGTGTCCTACGCCGGGCGCGCCGCGCTGCGCGACGTCACCGCGGCCTTCCTGCCCGGCGCCACGGGGCTGCTCGGCCCGAACGGCGCCGGCAAGAGCACCCTGCTCAAGTCGCTGCTGGGGTTCCTCGTCCCCGACACCGGCCGGATGACGGTGCTCGGCCTCGACGTGGCCCGGTCGGCCCTCGCGATCCGGAGCCGAATCGGCTACATGCCCGAGATCGACGGCCACATCCCCGGCATGAACGCCGTCGCCTTCGTCGCCTACTGCGGCCAGCTCGCCGGCCTGCCCGCCGCCGACGCCATGCAGCGCGCCCACGAGGTGCTCTACTACGTCGGCCTCGGCGAAGCCCGCTACCGCAACGTCGAGACGTACTCGACCGGCATGAAGCAGCGGATCAAGCTGGCGCAGGCGCTCGTGCACGACCCCGACCTGCTGTTCCTCGACGAGCCGACCAACGGGATGGACCCGAAGGGGCGCGACGAGATGCTGGAACTCATCGCCGACCTGGCGCACGAGAAGCACGTCAACCTGATCCTCTCCTCGCACCTGCTGCCCGACGTCGAACAGACCTGCGACCGCGTCGTCGTCCTCGACAAGGGGGCCGTGGCGACGCAGGGGCCGATCGAGACGCTCAAGGGGACCCGGCGCCAGGTGTTCGAGCTGCGCATCAAGGGCGACCGCACGGCGTTCGCCGCCGTGCTGGCCGCGTCGGGCTTCGAGTGCCACCAGGCCGACGAGGACGTGATGCGGGTGTTCGTGCCCGACGAGCAGGGAGCCCGGGCCCTGTTCGCCATGGCCTCGCGCGAGCGGGTGCAGGTCCGCCACCTCCAGCCGAGCGTCCCGACGCTCGAGGACGTGTTCGCGAAGGCGGTGGGGGAGGAATAGCGATCGGCGGTCGGCGGTCGGCTGTCGGCGGTCGGCCGGCAGTAGGCGGTCGGCAGTAGGCGGTAGGCGGTCGGCGGTCGGCTGTCGGCGGTAGGCGGTAGGCAGTAGGCAGTGTGGAACGGCCGACCGTCGAGAGTTGCTCGAATGCCAATACACGACCAGAGCTACCGGCGCTACACGGGACGACGGGAGGAGCCCGGGAAGGCGTGGCTGGTGATTGCCCGGAACGGCATCCTCACCATCCTGCGCAAGCGGCTGTTCATCGGCCTCCTGATCCTGGCCTGGATCCCGTTCGTCGTCGGCGCGGTGACGATCTACATCAACGCCAACTACCCGCAGTTCACGCTGCTGGCGATGACGGCGCAGCGGTTCCGCGGCTTCCTCAGCCAGCAGGACTTCTTCGTCTTCGTCATCACGGTCTGGGTGGGCGCCGGCCTCATCGCCAACGACAAGCGGGCCAACGCGCTGCAGCTCTACCTGTCCAAGCCGCTCACGCGCCTGGAATACGTCATCGGCAAGCTGGCCATCCTGTCGGCCTTCCTGCTGATGGTCACCTGGGTGCCGGCGATCCTGCTGCTGGCGCTGCAGGTGGCCTTCAGCGGCAGCTTCTCGTTCCTGCGGCAGAACGTCTACCTGTTCCCGGCGGTGACGGTCTATTCGTGCCTGCAGGTGATGGTGTCGGCGTTCACGATCCTGGCGCTGTCGTCGATGAGCAAGAGCGGCCGCTACGTGGCCATCCTGTTCGCGGGGGCCTGGTTCTTCAGCCACGCCGTCTACGGGGTCATCTACGCGGTCACGGGCAGCACCGGGTTCTCGTGGGTGTCGCTGCCCGGCAACCTCAACGAGGTGGGCGACATCATCTTCCACGTCCAGCACCGCTATTCCACCTCGCCCGCCGTCTCGCTGCTGGCGATCGTCGTGGTCATCGCGGTCTCCATCTGGGTGCTCAATCGGCGGGTTCGCGGCGTGGAGGTGGTGCAGTGAGCCGCCTTCGCGAAGACGCTTCGGCGGGCCAGGGCCGCGTGCGCGAAGACGCGTCGGCGGGCCAGGGCCGCGTGGGCGACGACGCGTCGGCGGGCCCCGCCGTCGAGGCGACGGCGCTCTCGAAGTGGTACGGCCAGGTCATCGGCATCAACGACGTCACGGTGCGCGTGCCGCGCGGCGTGACGGGGCTGCTCGGCCCGAACGGCGCGGGCAAGTCCACGTTCATGAAGCTGATGACGGGCCAGCTCAAGCCGAGCAAGGGAACGATCCAGGTGCTCGGCCAGCCGGTGTGGGGGAACCCGGCGGTCTACTTCCGCGTCGGCTTCTGCCCCGACCAGGACGCGTTCTACGACCGGATGACGGGCCTCGAGTGGGTGGCGGCGCTCGTCCGGCTGAACGGGCTCTCGGAGGCCGAGTCGATCGAGGCGGCGCGCCGCGCCCTGGACACGGTGGACCTGCTCGAGGCGGCCGACCGGCGGATCGGCAGCTACAGCAAAGGGATGCGCCAGCGCGTCAAGCTGGCGCAGGCGGTGGTGCACGACCCCGAGCTGCTCATCCTCGACGAGCCGCTGTCGGGGATGGACCCCCTCGGCCGCCGCAAGACGATCCGCCTGGTCAAGGAGTGGGCGCGCGCCGGCAAGACGGTCATCGTCTCGAGCCACATCCTGCACGAGATCGAGGCGATGACGTCGAACATCCTGCTCGTGCACCACGGGCGGATCCTGGCCGAGGGCGACGTCCACCAGATCCGGGAGCTGATCGACAAGCACCCGCACACCGTCTACGTGCGCGCGGCGGATCCGCGCGGCCTCGCCCGTCACCTGCTGGAAAGCGACGACGTGATCAGCCTGACGTTCGAGGAGGGGGCGCTGGTGGTGCAGACGGGGGCGCCCGACGGGTTCTACACGAGGCTGACCGACCTGGCCGCGTCGGGCGAAGCGGGCGAGATCGCCGAGGTGACCTCGCCCGACGACAACCTGCAGGCCGTCTTCCAATACCTGGTGAAGTGACGTGACTGAGGCACCCTCGACTGCCGCGACCATGCCGGCCCCCGCGCCCCGGACGGTGTCGTTCGCCCAGGCCGCCCGGCGCGTGTTCGACCTGAGCCTGGGCCAGATGCTGTGGTCCAGGCGGACGATCTTCCTGGCGCTGGTCGTCAGCGCCCCGGTCGTCCTCGGTCTCGTCGTCCGGCTGATGACCGCGTTCGGCATCCACGGCTCGGTCCGGATCGGCGGCGCCGCGGTCATCTCGGGGCCGTCGATCTTCGGCCTGTTCATCTGGCTGCTGTACCTGCGGTTCACGGTCCCGGTGCTGGGCGTCTTCTACGGGACGTCGCTCATCGCCGACGAGGTCGAGGACAAGACGATCACCTACCTGTTCACGCGCCCCATCCCCCGCGGCGCGGTGCTGGTGGGGAAGTACCTGGCGTATCTCGTGGCGACGGTGCTGGTCGTGCTGCCGTCGGTGATGCTGCTCTACTTCCTGGTCGTGCCGGTCGGCGGGGGGGCGATTGCCCCGACGTTCCCGTCGCTCGTCAAGGACCTTGGACTGCTCGGGATCGGCCTGGCCGCCTACGGGTCGCTGTTCGCCTGGGTGGGCTGCCGGTTCAAGTACCCCCTGGTCACCGGCCTGGTCTTCGCCTTCGGGTGGGAACAGGCCATCATGATCATCCCCGGCTACCTCAAGCGCCTGACGATCGCCTATTACATCCAGGGGCTGGTGCCGCACGCGATGCCGATGGACGACTCGGCGCTGAGCATCCTGCAGGTGGTCTCGCGCGACTCGGTGTCAGCTCCTATCTCGTTGATTTCACTGGCGGTTATCTGGCTGACCTTCCTGATCCTCGCCGCCCGCGCGGCGGGGAGGCGGGAATACGTGCTCGAGCAGTAGGGACGGCGGCTGGCGACCTGCGACTTGCGGCTGGCGGCGGAACCGGGGCAAGTCGCCAGTGAGGCGGAGCCTGGCCCCAGGCGAGTTCGGCCGCAAGTCTCGAGCCGCAAGTCGCCGGTCGGTCGGAACATCCGGCCGCCCGGCCTCGTATAGTCAGGCAAGGGGGAGAGGGTGTATGACCAAGCGCACGCGCTACTTCATCCTCGGGTCTGTTGGGGTGCTGGTGCTCGGCCTGACAGTCGGGCTGGCGGCGTATTTCGGCGGGATCCGCGGCCTGGCCGGCCAGTCCGGCCCCGATGAGCTGGCCTACGTGCCCGACAACGCGGCCGTCGTGGCGTACGCCAACGTTCGGGACCTGATGGCGTCGCAGTTCCGCAGGGACATCCAGGGCCTCGAGCCGGCCTCCCGGCGGCAGGGCCAGGACGAACTGCGCAACACCCTCGGTATCGACGTCGAGAAGGACATCGACTACGTCGTGGCCTGCATGCTCGCCCCGGCCGCCGGCGCCGCTGACCACGAGCGCAGCGGCTACGTCCTCGCCCACGGCACGTTCGACCAGCCCAAGATCGAGGCCTTCATTCGCGAGAAGGGGGGCGTCGAGCAGGCCTACAAGGGGCGGAGGCTGTTCGTGCACGCGGTCGGCGACGACGAGATCCCGGTGAAGAATGCGGCCGGCGAGCTGGCCGTGACCTTCGTGGTGCCCGGCATCGTGGCGCTCGGCAACCCCGAGGCGCTGCACGAAGTGATCGACATGGCGACCGGCTCGGGCCGCAGCGTGCGCGCCAACCGCGAGATGATGAAGATGATCACCGGCGTCGACTCGGGCAACGCCTGGGTGGTCGGCCGGTTCGACGCCCTGTCGCGCGAGGCGCACCTGCCGTCCGACGTGCAGAAGCAGCTGCCGCAGCTCACCTGGTTCAGCGCGACCGGCCACATCAACGGCGGCGTGAGCGGGGCGGTCAACGTCCAGGCGCGCGACCAGGAAGCGGCCAACAACCTCCAGCAGGTCGTGGGCGGGCTCATCGCGCTCGCCAAGCTGCAGGCCGGGTCGCGGCCCGAGGTGGACGCGATGCTGCAGTCGATCACGCTCAGCGGCGACGAGAGCACGCACACGGTGTCGGTGTCGTTCACGGTGCCGCCGGCGGTGCTCGAGGCGCTCAAGGCGGCGGGAGCGAAGCGCGAGAAGTAGCCCGCGCGGCCGGCGCGACCTGGTGCGTGTGTCAAGAGGCGCAGCGATGCGCCTCTTGCCTTTTTGTCCGGTCTTCGCCGGGGCTCCGCGGCCTTGACTCCGCCTGAGGGCTCTCCTAGACTTTGGACCATACACAGAGTCCGACCATCGCCCCCTCGGATGATTCGTCGAACTGTGTCATGGAGGATCCGTTACCCGTCCTGATGGGCCGGCGTGTGCTGCTCCGGGAGCCGCGCGACGACGACGCGGTGCCGGTGTACGAATTCGTGCGCGACCGCGAAGTGACGCGGTTTCTCGCGATCGACCCCCCGGGGAGCCCGAACGACACGCGCTACTTCATCGCGAAGTGCCGCGAGTACCGGCTGCAGGACCGAGAGGACGTGTTCGTCATCGCCGACGTCGGCTCGGACGAGCCGATGGGCGTGACGGGCCTCCGGCACCTCGAGATGCCGATGCGGACGGCGCAGGTCGGCACGTGGGTGGCCCGGCGGTACTGGGGCCGGGGCGTCAACGCCGAGGCCAAGCACCTGCTGCTCGACTTCGCGTTCGGCCTGCTCGGCCTGCACCGGGTCGAGGCGCGCATCGCGGTGGACAACCACCGGTCGCGGCGCGCGTTCGAGCGGCTCGGCGGCCGGCGCGAGGGGCTGCTCAGGGAATCGTTCTTCAAGGACGGCCGCTACCACGACCAGGAGTTGTACGCGATCCTGGCGCCGGAGTGGCGGAACCGGACCCGGCAGGCGAAGGAAGGCCGGTCGGCGCGCGCGGTCAAGGATGGGCACGGATGACTGACCTGGTCTTCTTCTACGGCACGCTGATGACGGGGTTCGACCGCCGCCGGCGCACCGGCATCGACTCCATGCTGCAATGGGTCGGCCGCGGCCGGATCAGCGCCGCGTTGTTCGACCTCGGCATCTACCCGGCCGCCGTCCCCGATCCCGACGGCGTCGTGTGGGGCGAGGTCTACCGCGCCAGGGACATCGACCGCGTGCTCGCCGGCCTCGACGAAATCGAGGGGCACAGCCCGGCGCTGCCCGACGTCAGCCTCTACAACCGGACCGAAGTGCCGGTGACCTACGAGAACGGGACGATGGGCGAGGTCTGGGTCTACTTCTACAACGCGCCGCTCGGGCGGGCCGAGCGGATTGTCTCGGGCGACTACCTGGAACACCTCAAGGTGAAATAGGCTTAGGGCTCAGGGCTCAAGGCTCAAGGCCTGCCCGCCACAGCCCGCAGGGCGACGGCGGGGCTCAAGGCCTGCCCGCCACAGCCCGCAGGGCGACGGCGGGGCTCAGGGCCGGTCACGCGCGTCACGGGGCGTTCGCGCCCACTGCTCCTCTCAACCACCATGCGTCACACACTCATTCGCACACTCGGTTTCGTCGTCGTGTTCGCCGGCCTGGTCGTGAAGCCGGCGCTGGCCGCGCCGGAGGGTCCCGACCCGCGCGACCCACGCATCGAGAAGATCCTGTCGCAAATCTCCGAGCAGCGCATCGTCGAGATCCTCCACAAGCTCGGGTCGTTCGGCACCCGCAACACGCTGTCGTCCACCGACTCGCCGACCATGGGGATCGGCGCGGCGCGGCAGTGGATCTACGACGAGATGAAGCAGTCGAGCCCCCGCCTGCAGGTGAGCTTCGACACCTACCAGGTGCCCAAGGGCGGCCGGATCACGCGCGACATCGAGCTGCGCAACGTGATGGCGGTGCTGCCCGGCCGCAGCCCGAGGCGCGTCTACATCAGCGCCCACTACGACTCGTTCGCGGCCGTGCGGCCGCCGGCCGGCAGCCCGCGGGGCCAGGCCGCGCCGGCCGGCCCGGTGGACAACCCGGCGCCCGGCGTGAACGACGACGGGTCGGGCACCGCGCTCGTGATGGAGCTGGCGCGCGTGTTCGGCCAGAGCGGCGTGAACTTCGACGCGACGCTGGTGTTCATCGCGTTCGCGGGCGAGGAACAGGGGCTCATCGGCGCCACGCGCCACGCCGAGAAGATGGCCGCCGAGCACGTCCCGATCGAGGCGGTGCTCAACAACGACATGGTGGGCAACGTGCAGGGGGGCGACACGCTCGAGGACTCGATCCACCTGCGCGTCTTCTCGGAGGGGCCCGAGGACTCCCCGTCGCGGCAGCTCGCGCGCTACCTGGGCCGCGTCGGCGCGAAGTACGTGCCGACGGTGCAGGTCACGCCCATCGCGCGCTACGACCGGTTCGGCCGCGGCGGCGACCACTCTCCCTTCAACCGGCAGGGATTCACGGCCGTCCGCCTCACCGAGGCGGTCGAGAACTACGGCCGGCAGCACACGCCGGCCGACACGTTCGACGGGGTCAACGTCCCGTACCTCCTGCGCAACGTGAAGCTCGACGCGGCCGCCGCCGCGTCGCTGGCGCTGGCGCCGCCGCCGCCGGCGGTCTTCAACGAGCGGGGACAGCCGACGCTGGGGCGCCAGCCGAGCGGCTACGACTCGGACCTGAAGTGGCAGGCGTCGCCCGGCGCCGTGGGCTACAAGGTGTTCTGGCGGTCGGCCTGGACGCCCGACTGGCAGCACGTCGTCCCGGTCGGCAACGTGACGGAGTTCGTCCTGCCGGCGATGTCGATCGACGACTACGTGTACGGCGTCGCCGCCGTTGGGCCGGACGGCAACGAGAGCCTGGTGTCGGCCTACGTCAACCCGCCGAGGCGGTGAGGGGGACGGCCGCGGGCGGTCAGGGGCGGTTGCGCGACTCGACGACGGCGTCGAGGAACTCGTGGATCGCCGCGATCGCCCGTTCGGACGGCTGCACGAACTCGATGCCAGCGCGGTAGATGGTGGCCTGGTTCTCGACGTCGCAGACGTGCGCGTGCACGATCCGCCCCTTGACGACCACCATGTGGTCGCCGAGGCGGAGCCTGAAGTCGTGCAGCGAGTTGAGGCGAAGGGGGACCGCGGTTTCGATCTGCGCGCCCATCAGGCTGATGTCGGTGATGGCCATCGGCTCGTAGACCATCACGTCGCCCTGGATCTCCCCGAGGATCCCGATGCGGGGGACCCGGCGTCCGGTGGGCGCGTCGTCTGTCATCGGGCGGACTATAGCATAGCTCGCGGCCCCGGCCAGCCGCGTCAGTTCATCGGCAGCGCCGCGGTGGCCAGCCGGAACGCGCCGTCCTGCTCCTCCTCGTCATCCTCGCCCGTGGACGGTTCCAGCTCGAACTCGCTGGCGCACGTCAGGACCGGGATGTCTTTCGTGTCCTCGTCGAGCTTCAGCATGGACAGGATCTGGAAGCCGACCGGGTCGTCGAGACCCAGGCAGACCACGACCATGTCCGGCCGGTTCTGCTTGATCTGCGAGTAGGCGCGGTCGATGTCGGCGACGAGCACCACGTCGTAGTGGCCGGCGTCGAGGACCGACTCGAGCAGATCGAACACGGCCTTGCTGCCGTTGACCACCACGACCCTCTGGGTCGCGCGTCCCGTTCTCACCTGCAGCGATTCATTCGGTCTCATGGCCGCCCCCTTTGACACCCCGTACCTATTCAAGAAGCGGGCCAGCCGGAAGCGGGTGGGAATTGCGCGGAATCAACGGCTTGCAGCCCCAATTGCCGGGCCGGATGGCGTAGAAAGCTCACCGTGACCTCGGGGACGGACAGTCGGGCGCGCACAATTCTGCCACACCCCGTGGCTGACATCTGGACATCCGCCCCGGCGGGTGCCGGCGGTCACTTCTTCCGGATGGGCTTTCTCGGGACGGGCTTCGGCGCCGGCACGTAGTTCACGGCGACGTTGCTGACGGCGGCGATGGGCCGGCCGGCGGCGGTGAACGTCTGCGTGCCGTTTCGTCCGACCACGGTGAGCCGCTCGCCGAGCAGGCTCACCTCGCTCACCTTCTGCGGCACGTCGATCGCGATCCGCTCGGTGCCCACCGGGACGACGGCCTTGAGGCCGCGCGGCCCGGCGCCGCCGGCGATGCGGTCGAGGATGTCGCGCGCGGTGCGGAACTCGCTGCGCACGACGCCGCGCCCGAGTAGCGTGCCGTCCATCGTGAGGACGCCGATCGTGGCGGTGTAGCCGGCGTAGGCCTTGCCGGCCCGCACCATCTCCTCCGAGTAGGTGTGGCGGTTGTGCAGGTCGAACGTGATCGTCAGCACGCCGCGGTGCGGCGGCAGGTGGACGAGGACGCCGTCGGCCGGGTTGCGGCCCGTCAGCACGTCGCAGAACTCCAGCTTGCTGCCGGCGCCGACGCCGAGCACGTGCGGGCAGGTCAGAGTGGCCGGCTCG
>JAJXZZ010000082.1 GCA_021779795.1 Acidobacteriota bacterium
CGGCGCGGGCCCTGGCCAAGGCGCCCGTGGACGTGACGGTGATCGACCGGACCAATCACCACGTCTTCCAGCCCCTGCTCTACCAGGTCGCGACCGCGAGCCTCTCGCCGAGCCAGGTGGCCTACCCCATTCGCGCGATCCTGCGCCGCCAGCGGAACACGCGGGTGTTCATGGGCGAGGTCACGGCGATCGACACGACGCGGCGGGTGGTCGTCCTGACCGACGGCGAGGTGCCGTACGACTACCTGATTCTCGCGCCCGGCGCCCGGCACTCCTACTTCGGCCATCCCGAGTGGGAGTCGCGGGCGCCCGGCCTCAAGACGCTCGACGACGCGCTGCGCGTCCGGGAGCGGATCCTGCTGGCCTTCGAGCGGGCCGAACGGGAGACCGATGTCGGCCGGCGGCGCGCGCTGCTCACCTTCGTGGTGGTCGGCGGCGGGCCGACCGGCGTGGAGCTGGCCGGAGCGATCGGCGAGATTGCCTGCCTCGTCATGTCGCGCGACTTCCGTACCATCGACACGAGGGAGGCACGCACGATCCTCGCGGAAGCCGGTCCGAGGATCCTGCCCGCCTTCCCGCCCGAACTCGCCGAGAGAGCCGCCCGCTCGCTCGAGCGGCTCTGCGTCGAGGTCCGGACCGGCCAGACCGTCACACGAATCGAGGACGGCGCCGTGTGGCTGGGCGACGAGCGCGTCGCGGCCGGGACCGTGCTGTGGGCGGCCGGCGTCGAACCCTCGCCCATCGCCCGGTCGCTCGGGGCGCCGCTCGACCGCATCGGGCGCGTGATGGTGAACGCGGACCTCACCATCCCCGGCCACCCCGAGGTGTTCGTCGTCGGCGACCTGGCCGCGTGCGCCGACGCGGCGGGCAGGCCTCTTCCCGGGCTCGCGCCCGTCGCGATCCAGCAAGGGGAGTACGCCGCGCGCGCCGTCGCGGCGGCGGTGCGCGGTGAGGGGCGGAAGCCATTCCGCTACCGCGACAGGGGCACGATGGCGACCATCGGCCGCAACGCGGCGGTGGTGAGCATGCGGCGGCTCCGCCTGTCGGGCTATCCCGCCTGGCTGCTCTGGTGCTTCATCCACATCCTCTGGCTGATCGGGTTCCGGAACCGCTTCCTCGTGATGATCGAATGGGCGTGGGCCTACCTGCGGTTCGACAGGTCGGCCCGGCTCATCACGCGGGCGGTGGAGGACGAGAGCGCCGGCCCTGGCGCGGGGCATCCGCGCTGACGTCGCCGCGGCGGAACCGGTCCCCCGGCCGGCCAGGCGCTCCCGCGCCGCCCGTCACGCCCCGTGCGCCTTCTCCTTGTATCGCTTCGCCGCGGCCAGGTCCCCGCGCAGCTCGACCGCGTTGCGGCGCGGACCGTAGCCCGGCGTGTCGCGCTGGATTCTCCAGCTCTCCGCGAGCCGCCCGCCGTCAACCGTGTCGAAGCCGAACTGGTCGAGCAGCCGGGTCACGGTCTCCTTGGCCTGCGCGTCGTTGCCGAAGATGGCCAGCGCACGCCTGTTCGGCGATCCGGCCGGCTGGCCGTGCGTGGTCAACTCGGCGGCGTAGATGTGGTTGAATGCCTTCACGACCTTGGAAGCCGGCAGGTGGGCCTGGAGCAGTTCCGAGGTCGTCGTGGACTCCTCGTCCAGCTCGCGGATCTGCCCGTCGCGCTGGGGGTAGTAGTTGTTCGTGTCGATGACGATCTTGCCGGCGAGCGGCTGGACGGGCACCTGCCGGTAGTTCTTCAAGGGGATCGTGACCACGACGATGTCCCCCGCCCTCGCCGCCTCGAGGACCGTCGCCGCCCGCGCCCGCGGCCCGAGTTCGGCGACCAGGTCCTTCAGCGTCTCTGGTCCGCGCGAGTTGCTGACGAGGACGTCGTATCCGTTCCTCACGGCCAGCCGGGCGACCTGACTGCCGATGTGCCCGGCGCCGATCAAGCCGATGGTCTGCATGGCGAAGTCCTCCTTCTCCGTGGTTTCAACCGCTGTGGCGTGGGTACCCCTGGATCGATTCTACGGAAGTGGGGCGGGACGGGGTCGGCAAATGTCGCCGGCTCTGCCGCGCGAACGCGGCTGACGTTCGAGCGCGGCCGGAGCGGCCGCGCCTGGAGGGGGCAGGCGACCTCGCGCCGTCGTGGTCAGCTGCCGCCGGGACTCTTCTTCGCGCGCCGCGCGCGCAGGTCGTCGAAGAACCGGATGACGGCCGGGTCTTCCATGAAGTCGTAGCGGTAGCGCGGGCCGTAGTCCACCCACAGCTCCTCGCCGGCGGCGATGTCCCTCAGCGCCACGATCTTCACGAACGGCGCCTCGCAGATCTTCACGAACTTCACGTTCTGGAACGCGGCCGGCGCGTAGTTCATCCTCGTGAAGACGTTCCCCTTGATGCCGTCGATGACCGTGATGCCGCCGGTGTGCGGCTTCGCGCAGTCGAGCAGGCCCATCATGTACTGCCACTTGTCCTCGCTCGCCCGGCGCTGGTACTCCTCGTCGGTGATGAACTGGCCGGTGTAGGCGCCGAGGTAGGCGCCCTTCGGGATGGCCACCTTCGTGAAGACGCCGTTGCCGGCGTGGGGGATCTGCGAGGTCCTGATCTCGAGGCTCTTCTCGTACCGGGAGGACTGGCCGACGACGGCGGCGACGGCCGCCGCAAGTGCGACGGCGACGGCGAGACATCGGAACCTGGTTCGCATCGTCTCGGCCTCCCTCGCCGGCCGGCCCTCGGCACGCGCAGGGCCGGCCGCAGCGTCGGCATGGGACCGTCATCGTGCCGATCGGGATTGTCGCACGGGCGGGCGAGCGCGGCGGTGAATCATTCGAGGTCACGTCATCCGACCGAATCTGGCCGAGCCCGGCTGATAGTTTTCGAGATACCCGACCAGGACGCCTGCCTGGATTCTGCCGCCGGTGACGTTCGCGTTGTCGAGCTACACCGAGGGCGCCTGGGATCCAGTCGTCCTGTACGCGAACGCCCGTACCTTCTCGCTCACGGCGTAGATGTTCCAGATGTCGCTCGCCGTTGGCCCGACGAGCTTCGGCTCCATGTGAATATCCACCACGCTACCGTCCGCGTCCGAGAACCTCACAGAGAATTCTCTGGTAGGATTTCCGCCGAAGGGGCCGAGCACGCGCGCCGACGGTTCGCACTTCGTCCTTGCCTCGTCCCTGCCCCAGTCCCAGTCGCAGTGGCCGCCGTCGGTGTTACCCTGTGCACTGCCACGCGCCCGGCACGTCGTACTTCGAACTTCGCAAGATCGCACAATTCGGTCGCCTGTCTATGCCCGCCCTCTTCCACCGTCTTTCGGCCGTCGAGTACTTCACCTTCGGCTTCGGCACGATGGTCGGCGTCGCCTGGCTCGTCCTGATGGACGACTGGCTGGGGCGCGGCGGCCCGGCCGGCATGATGATCGCCTTCTTCCTCGGCGGCCTGCTCCTGCTGCCGATTGCCCGCGTCTACGGCTCGCTGGTCCGCCGCATCCCCGACGCCGGCGCCGAGATCGCCTACACCGAGAGGGTCTTTCCCCCGCTCCTCTCGTTCGCGACCGGCTGGACGATGGTGCTCGCCTACGCGATCGTCTGCCCGTGGGAGGCGGTGGCGATCGGCAACCTGCTCGCGCGCCTGGTCCCCGGGCTGAACTCGTGGCCGCTCTACGCGCTGGGCGGCAAGGTGATCTACGCGCCGCGCCTCGCGCTGGGGCTCGTGCTGACGGCCGTCATCACGTTGGTGAACCTGCGCGGGATCCGGCCGAGCGGCATCTTCCAGAACGTCACGACGTTCGGCCTGCTGGGCGCCTTCGCCGTCTTCGTCTCGCTCGGCCTCACGCGGGGGCACGCGGCCAACATGCTGCCGCTGTTCGCGCGGCCGGGCACGGCGGGCGCGCTGCTGTCGATCCTCCTGGCCCTGCAGGTCGTTCCCTACTTCATGACCGGGTTCGAGTCGGTCGTGAAGGGCTCCGAGGAGGCGCGGCAGGGGTTCGATCGCGGCCAGTTCGCCCGCGTCATGTACCTCGCGGTCGTCGGCGGCTCGCTCTTCTACGTGGTCATCGTCGGCGCGGTGGCGTTCATCCATCCCTGGCGCGACATCGTGTCGGGGCACGTGGGGACGGAGGTGGCCTTCCAGCAGGCGTTCGGATCGCGCGCGATCGCGAACCTGGTGCTGGCCGCCGCCTTCCTCTCGCTGCTCAAGGTGTTCAACGGAAACTTCGTGGCGGCCACGCGGTTGATGCTCGCGATCGGGCGGCGCGGGCTGGTCCACCCGGCGCTCGCGCGCGTGCACCCGCGGCACGGCACGCCGTCGGCGGCCATCTGGCTCGTCGCCGCGCTGACGGCCGCCGCGGCGTTTCTCGGCGACGCGCTGCTCGTGCCCATCAGCGAGGTGGGTTCGCTGGCCGCCGGCGTCGGCTGGCTGTCGGCCTGCGTCGCCTGGCTCCTGCGCGTGGACGACGAACCCCGGTGGCCGGCGTACCTGGGAGCCGCGGTCGCCGTCGGCATCATCGCGATGAAGGTGCTCCCGTTCGTGCCCGGCAGCTTCACCTGGGCCGAGTGGCTGGCGCTCGCGGGGTGGCTGGGGTTGGGGCTGGCGTTTTGGGTGACGAAGAAGTGAGCGGGCTGAAGGCTGAGGACTGAAGGCTGATGGCGGCGTCACTGCTCCACCGCGTTGGGTCGCCCTCGGCCCTCAGCCCTCGTCCCCTGTGATACATTCATCGAGGTTCTATGTCCGACCGCAAGTATCGCCAGCGCGGCTACATGGACGACGACCGCGACCGCAAGCCGGCGCCGAAGCCGCAGGGGCCGCCCGGGCCGCGCCCGCGAGGCGACCGGCCCGAGGGCCCGCGCACGCCGAACCTGATGCCGACGCGCCAGGTCGTCCGGTGCGCGAAGTGCGGCGCCGAGATCGCCGCGCCCTACGCCGCCGAGGGCCGCTGCGCCAAGTGCGGCGCGGATGTCCACACGTGCGCGCAGTGCGTCTACTTCGATCCGGGCGCGCGCTACCAGTGCATGCAGCCGGTGCCGGAGCGCGTCGCCCCGAAGGACGCGAAGAACGCCTGCACGTTGTGGGAGCCGCGCACGACGGTCGAGCGCGAGACGCACTCGGTGTCGGTCGGCTCGGCGCGGCAGGCCTTCGACGACCTGTTCAAGTGAGGCGCCGCCCCCGCGCCGCCGGTCACTGCCGCGAAATCTTCCCGCCCGTCTGAATCGTCGCCACGTCGTTCACCGACAGTTTCGCCGTCACCCTGGCCGTGATCTCGCCGTCGAGCTGCGCTTCGGCCTCGACGGCCAGCGGACCCGCCTTGGCCTCGGCCACGGCCGTGTTGGTCTCGCTGTACTTCCCGCTCGACAGGTCCCAGGTGGCGGTCCGCCTGTAGAAGTCGCCTTTCGCCTCGGCCTTCATCTCGAGGCCGCAGATGTTGACGCCCATCTTCAGCTTGCCGCCGAAGCCGGTGTAGGTCTCGAACTTCTCTTCCGAGAAGTCGTACTTCGCGCCGGCCCCGACGCCCGGCAGGTAGGCCTCGAATTCGATGGAATGGGCCGTGATCTTCAGCCCGAGGAACTCGCCCGACACCTCGAGCACGAAGTGGTCGTCCACCCACTTGGTGAAGTCGAACTCGGGCGACTTGAACTCCCGCTCGAACTCGGGCTTCTTCGCCCGGGCCTCCTCGCGCGCGACCGCGATCGCGTGGTCGAGCTCGAATTGCTCTTCGTCGGTCCCCGGATGGTACGGGAAGTTGCCGGCCCCGGTCCCGCCGACCGCCTGCCCCGCGTACGTCAGGTAAACGGTCACGACGTTCCGGTACTCGCGCGCCATCACCTTCGGGTCGTGCATGTTCCGGATGTAGAGCATGCACACGTTGTAGTACGCGTCCAGCGTCGGCTTCATCACCTTCACGTACTGCGGGAAGGAGAGGTTCGACCACTGGCGATAGTAGTCGTCGGAGATCGCGTTCAGGCGCTTCGCCCGTTCGATCTCCGCCTTGCGGCACTCGATGCAGTACGCCCCGGCCTGGTGGTGAAGCCCGGCCCGGTGCGCCGCCTCGAGCTTGTCGGCTTCGGGCTTCCAGCGCGCCGCCTCCTCCCGCAGCTTCTGCTGGAACACCCTGTGGATGTCGAGGACCCTGGCGTGGTTCTCGTTGTAGTACGTGAAGAAGTACCGGGCGTACGACTGGGAGATCGCCATGTAGCTCCGGTAGTTCTCGAGGGCGAACAGCGATCCCGAATCCGCGCCCGGGACCTGCTCCGCGTCCGCCGGGGCGCCGCCAGTCTCGATGCGCTCGTCCTCGGCCGCTTTCGCGAGCTCGCGCCTGGCCTCGGCGATCTCGGCCGCGCCCACGCCGGGGATGTTCTTCATGGCGGCGAGCATCTGCTGCGCCTGCCGGAGCGCATCGGAGATCTGCTGCTTGCCCGCGGCCTTGGCCTGCTTCTCCTTCTTCGCCTCGGAGGCGCCCGGGTCCACCCCCATGGTCCTGGCCAGCATGTCCCCGAGGACCTGGAGGCGCCCGGTGCCCGTCGCCATCCATTCCTCGATGACGGGCCAGTTCTTCTCGTAGTCCGGCGGCCCGTTGACGTTCACCATGGGCAGCCGGGGCAGGATCCATTTCTCGTCTGCCGCGAGCCGGCCGTACTTGTCGCGAATCTGCCTGGCGGCCTCGGGAAACTCGTCCTCCAGGATGTCGGCGGTGGTCAGCGGAACCTCGTGCTGCAACTGCTGGAGCTCGAGTTCCATGCGCTCGATCGGCTCGTCGGGCTGCACCGTGTTCTCCTCGACGCGCTGCTGCTGCTTGTCGGCTTTCTTCTTCTTGTAGCCCTTGAACGTGGCCGCCTTGAGCAGGTACTGGCGGAACATGTTCATGTTGTTCTTGCGGTACCAGTAGGTGGCCAGCGCGCGGTAGACCGCCTTGTTGCCGGCATCTTCCACCTCGAGCCGGGTGAGCAGCGGCATCGCGTCTTCGTCGCGGTCGGCGTCGAGATAGCAGTTCGCGAGGTTGAGCCTCAGCAGGTTGACGATCGCGCTCTGGCCGGCGGATCCAGCGCCAGCGCGTATTCGAACACCGCGATGGCGTCCTCGACGCCGTCTTTTCTCGCGTGGAGCGCGGTCCCGAACAGGTTCAGGGCTCGGCGGTTCCTGCCCGACTGGGTGACCAGGTAGGCCGACGCAACGGTCACGCCGGCGAGCGACCTGGCGCTCGCCAGCGAGAGGGTGAGCCGGCTGACGGCCGTGTCGAGCGCCTGCTTGAAGAAGATGTCGCCGGCACGCTTGCCGCCCTCGACGGTCTTCTCGATCGCGGCGACGGTCTGCCGGTCCTGTCCCGCCAGTTCGGGGCCGAGCCGGCTGGCGTACTTGTCGGCGAGGGCAAGGATGTCGTCCCTGGCTGGCGCCGGCCGGGCGATCCGGGCCGCGCCTCCTGGCGCTCGGGGGGCCGGAATCGCGGGTTGACCAAGCGACACGCCCGCGCCCGGCGCGATCGCCATCAGCACGACGGCCAGCGCCAGTGAGCACCTCACCAGGTCACCACCCGAACACGTCACAGGCGGCACCGCCGGCCCGGCCCGCCTACCGCCGCGGGCCGCCGACTCGCCACGCTCGCTCAGCGCAGGCCGCCTACTGCCGACCGCCGACCGCCGCCTCGCCTACCGTCACGGGCCGGCCGTCCACGTACACCTGCTTGATGGCCGTCTTCTCGTCGAACACGTTGCCGTCGGTCACCACCAGGTTGGCGATCTTTCCCCGCTCGATCGACCCGAGCCGATCGGCGACGCCCGCGATCGTGGCGGCGTTGATGGTCAGCGCCCGGACCGCGGCGTCCTCGGGCAGGCCGGCCTTCACGGCCTTCGCGGCGTTGCGAAGGAACGCTTTCGGCTCCGACAGGCCGCCCGACTCGAACGCGAAGAGGATGCCCGCCCGCTGCAGCGCCGCCGGCACCTTCGGTGCGTTCGCCCGATCGCGCAGCGTGCGGATCGGCTCGTCGGCGTCCGGGGCCAGCGACAGCGGCCGCACCGGATAGTCGAGGCTGTAAATCACCCACGCGTGCTGCGCCGCGAGGTCCGCGCTCGTCGCATCGGCCTCGAGAGCGCCGGTGACGATCGGCGCGAGGCCGAACTCCTTCGCCAGGGCCAGCGCCCTGCGGATCTCGAGGGCGCTGCCCGCCTCGAACGCCACCGGCAGCGTGCCGGCGAGCGCGGGCTGCAGCGCCTCGAGCGCCGGGTCGTAGGCCGGGCGCTCCGCGGGCCCCTTCGCCCGCGCGGCGCGCGCCCACTCGAGTTGGTAGTGGCCGCCGTCGAGGAAGGCCTGCCTGACGAAGGCGATCGCGCCCATGAGCGACGCCGGGTAGACGCCGCCGCCTTCCCTGGGCGGAAACGAGACGTGCAGCGCGACCGGGCTCCGCAGCACCTGCAGGCCGCGCCGGTCGCCCGCCACGTTGCCGATCTGCGGCTCCTCGTCGGGCGCCACCACGCTGACGAGCGTGCTGCGCCCCTTGACGAGGTCGCCGGTCGGCACGGCGAGCGCCGCGGTGATGCCGGCCGCCGCGAGGCGCCGCAGTGCCGGCGCGTCCGCCCGCAGGTACGCGGCCGCCTCGAGCTGCGGGCGCAGGATCGCCTGCCGCCGGGCGCGCTCGATCTCCATCAGCGTCTTGGCGTCGGCTGGCGGCGCGTAGGCCGGGATCGAGAGGCCGGCCGAGGTCCCCATGTCGATGAGGCCCGGGTACACGGTGAGCCCCTTGCCGTCCACGACGACGGCGTCAGGGGGCGCGGCAACCGAGGCGCCGACCGCCTCGATGACGCCGCCCCGGATCACGACGGTGCCGGATTCGATCGCCGGGCCGGCGGCCGTGACGATGCGCGCGCCGGCAATCGCATACACGTTGGGCGCCTCGGCGCGGCCCGCGAGAACGAAGGCGGCAACCAGCGCGGAGGCGAGGAGGATGGTGGCTCGTGGGTGTCTCATGGCGTCCTCCCGCTACCGCTTCAGGTAGCGCTCGTAGAGCGACAGGTGCTTGTTGGCGAGATCCATGTCCTGGCCGTCGATGATCACGTGCGTCACCGGCGTGCGCACCTCGAGCGGGTCGCCCCGGGCGATCAGGAGGTTCGCCCGCTTGCCGGGCTCGATGCTGCCGACCTGGTCGGCCACGCCCAGGATCTGCGCCGCGTCGATCGTCAGCGCGCGGATCGCCTCGTCGCGCGGAAGCCCCCAGGCCACCGACATCGCCGCCTGGTAGGGCACCTGGCGGACGTTGGCGTGGTCGCCGGTCGCGAACGCGAACTTCACGCCGGCCCGCGCCAGCTCGGCGGCCGCCTGGTAGCTGGCGGCGTGGAACTGGTCCTCCCGAGTCGGCAGCGTCAGGATCGAGCCCAGGATCACGGGCACGTCGTTCGCCTTCAGCAGCGGGGCGACCAGGGCGGCCTCGGGCCCCGAGCAGATGACGATCCGGATGTCGGCGCGCCGGGCGAACGCCACGGCGTCGCGGATGTCCTCGGCGCGCGCGGCCGTCGTGAAGAGCGGGATCTGCCGCCCGACGACCGGCCCGAGCGCCTCGAGCACCCAGTCGGTCCGGCGCCCGGGCCCCGCCGCCTTCGCGTAGGCCCGCGCCTGGTCGAACAGGCGCGCCAGCTTGTCGAGGCGGGCGTCGCGCTCGCGCTTCATCTCGTCGTAGCTGCGTGCCGCGCCGCCGGCCGCGCGGCCCCAGCCGCCCCGCCCGCCGCCGCCCACGCCGGGGAACTGGAACGAGAGGCCGGCGATCGGCTCCAGCGTGCTCTCCTCCCAGGTCCAGCCGTCGAGGTTCATGACCGGCACCTGGCCGCCCAGCAGGCCGCCGTTCGGGAACACCGCCACCGTGGTCACGCCGTTGGCGCGCGCGACGGGGATCGCCTCGCTGTCGTTGTGATACGCGACCACGGTCCGCATCTGCGGATTGTCGTCGAGCATCTCGGTCGTGTCCTCGTAGCCGCGCGGGCCGGGTTCGGCCAGCCCGATGGTCGTCTTCGCGTTGATCCAGCCCGGGTAGACCTCGGCGCCGGCCGCGTCGATGACCCGGGCGCCGGCCGGCACGGGCACCGTCTCGCCGACCGCCTCGATCGTCCCGTCGCGGATGACGATCGTCCCCTTCTCGATCGCCGGCTTCGACACGGGCACGATCCGGGCGTTGACGATGGCGAGCACGCCATGGGTCCTGACG
>JAJXZZ010000083.1 GCA_021779795.1 Acidobacteriota bacterium
CCGATCGCCGTGCGAGATGAGATCGCTGGCGATCGGCCGGTCCGCCAGGCGCAGGTGGGCGAGCACGGCCCCGCCGCGCTGCGACATCCCGTGCACCTCGGACTGCTTCACGAACAGCCCTTCGTCGAGCGCGCTCGAGGCGATGATGGCCGACACGGACAACACGCCCTGCCCGCCCACGCCCGCCAGAATGATGTCGTACTTCACGGATGGCCCCCTCTTATCGGCTGTCGGCTGTCGGCGGTCGGCTGTCGGCGGCTGTCGGCTGTCGGCGGTCGGCTGTCGGCTGTCGGCGCTTAGCCGGCAGCCGCCGACAGCCGACCGCCGACCGCCGACCGCCGACCGTGTTATCCCTTCTTCTTCGTCTTCATCGTCTCGATGCACTCGCGCACGGCGATGACGACCGACAGCCCCTGGTAGGCGACTTCCTTCGCGATGAGCGCGCGGTTCTCGTCGGCGAACCGGTGGTGCGCGGTGATGACGCGGCAGTGCGCCGGGTCCACGCCGAGGCCGAGCACGACTTTCTCGATCCGCGAGGGGGGCAGGATCGTCGGCTGCCCGCCGGTCATCGCCGTCGTCTCGTTGTCGAGGATGAACAGCGTCATGTCGGTGTTGGCCGCGACCGCGTCCATCAGCGGCGTCACGCCCGAGTGGAGGAACGTGCTGTCGCCGATGACCGCGACGGCGGGCTTCAGGCCGGCGTCCGAGGCCCCCTTGGCCATGCCGACCGACGCGCCCATGCAGACGCACGAGTCGACGGCGTTGTAGGGCGGCAGGGCGCCGAGCGTGTAGCAGCCGATGTCGGAGGTCACCACCGGCGTGGCGAGGCCCTCGAGCGCCTGCGTGAGCGCCTGGAACGAGTCGCCGTGCGGGCATCCCGCGCACAGCTGCGGCGGCCGGCCGGGCAGCGGGAACTCCCGGGTCGCCTGGCCCGGCCGCTCGGCCAGGCCGAGCGCCCGCCGCACCAGGTCGGGCGTCAGCTCGCCGTCGGGCGGCACCGCGCCGCTCATCCGGCCGGCGATCTCCAGGGTCGGCGGCAGCAGGCCTCTCAGCAGCCGCTCGACGTACGGGTAGCCTTCCTCGAGCACCAGCAGGCGCCGCACCTGCCGCGCCAGGCGCCGCACCAGGTTCGCCGGGATCGGGTAGGCGCCGATGTGGAGGTGCGGCAGACGCCGGCCGAGGTCCTCGGCGTTCTCTTCGTAGTAGTTCCTCGCGATCCCCGTCGTGATGACGCCGAGGTCGGCGCCGTCGGCCACGTCGAGGCGGTTGGGGGCGGCCTGCTCGGACCAGGCGTCGAACTCGGGCTGGCGGTCGATGAGCGCGCGCCACTGCCGGCGCGCGTTGCCGGGCAGCAGCGTCCACGAGGCCGCCACCGGCGCCTTGGCCACCGGGTTCTCGGCGCGCGGCTCGCCGACGCGCACGACGGCGCGGCTGTGCGCGAGGCGCGTCACCAGGCGCACCACCACCGGCACGTGGAACCGCTCGGAGAGGTCGAACGCCTCGCGCGTGAGGTCGTACGCCTCCTGCTGGGTGGCCGGCTCGAGGCAGATCACCCGCGCGAAGTCGGCGTAGTAGCGCGTGTCCTGCTCGTTCTGCGAGCTGTGCATGCCCGGGTCGTCGGCCACCACGACCACCAGGCCGCCGTGGACCGAGACGATGGCCGAGTTCATGAACGGGTCGGCCGCCACGTTGAGGCCGACGTGCTTCATCGAGGTCAGCGCCCGCCGCCCCGCGAACGACACGCCGAGCGCCGCCTCGTAGGCCGTCTTCTCGTTGGTGGCCCACGAGGCCCGCGGCGCGCCGTGGCGGCGCTCGTAGCGGACCAGGTACTCCAGGATCTCGGTGGAGGGGGTCCCGGGATAGGCGTAGGCGGCGGTCAGCCCCGCGTGCACGGCGGCCAGCGCCACCGCTTCGTCACCAAGCAAGACCAGGTCGGACATAGGGATGCTCCCGGGCAGGTACCCGCAAGAGGCGGCAGGGGGCGTTCGCCGCCGCGAACTGTCATTATTCCGAGGGGGAGGGCGCCAACGCAAGCGCCGCGATCGCCTCGCCCGGCGTCCGCGCGCCGGCGCCACGGTCTTCCCCCGCGCGCCGGCGGCCGGTCGGCCGGCATTTTGTTGATGAGTCGGGATCTGGTATATTCTCGCTGCCACAGCGGAAGCCGCTCGTCTGCCTGCGCCTGGCGCGCCTGGCAATGCGGGTGCTTTCTCGAGCGTGTGTCCCGAGCGCGCGGGCCCTCTCGGAATCGTTGTCGCGCGAGTATCGCAGGAGTGAGTCGAAGCATGGGGCGGAGACTGTACGTCGGCAATCTTCCCTACAAGACCACGGATGAAGACCTACGGGCCCTGTTCGGTCAGGCCGGTGCCGTGGACAACGTCATGGTGATGCGTGACACGGTCACCGGGCGGGCGAGGGGGTTCGGCTTCGTCGAGATGGTGACCGACGAAGACGCGCAGAAGGCGATCGCCCAGTTCCACCAGTACGCGCTCGAAGGCCGCGCGCTGGTCGTCAACGAGGCGCGGCCCAAGACACCGGGCGGCGGCCGCTCGTTCGGCGGGCGGTCTGACTACGGCGACGGCGGCGGCGAGTACGGCTCGTCGCGTCGCGAACCCCGCTGGTAGCCGCGTCCATTCGTCGGCGGCCGGTGTCCTGATTCCGGCCGCCCGTCATCCCGGGTTTCCCCGCCCCCGCACGCCCTTCTTGTGCCCGATCGGCGCCCGCCAGGCGCTGGCGGGCTCAACGGGCGTGTCCCTCGACGAACGCCACCACGGCCCGCTCCGCCCAGTGCCGATCGCCGGCGCCCTTCGCGCGCGCCGCCAGGAACCCGCAATGGCCGCCGTGGCGGGTGACCACCAGGCGGATGCTCGGGTTGGCCGACACGGCCGGCTGCGCGAACTGCTCCGCCGGCACGAACGGGTCGTCGGCCGCGGCCAGGATGAGCGTGGGCACCCGGATCCGGCCCACGACCCTCAGCGAGCTGGCCCGGTCGTAGTAGTCCGCCGCGCCGCTGAACCCCGACAGGGGAGCCGTGTAGGCCTCGTCGAAGTCCCGCAGCGTGCGGACGCGGCCGAGCGGCGCCGTCGAGTACACCTCCGGGAAGAGCGCCGCCTTGCGGCGGAGACGCTGCTTCAGCGAGACGAGGAAGTTCTGCTGGTACGCCCAGTTCGAGGGGCGCTCGATCGCGGCGACGCAGGCCGCCAGGTCCAGTGTGGGGGAGACCGCCGCCACGGCGGTGAGCTGCGGGGGGGGCGCATCTCCGAACTCGCCGGCCAGCTTGAGCGCCAGGTTGCCGCCCAGCGAATACCCGGCGACGGCAATCGAAGGCAGGCCGTCCCGTCCGATCAATTCGCGGATGACGGCGGCGGGATCCGCCGTCAGGCCCGAGTGGTAGACGCCGGCCGACAGGTGCTCGGTGCCGCCGCAGGTGCGCTGGTTGAGACGGACCGCGTTGAAACCGGCCGCCCACGCCTTCTCGGCCAGGCCGCGGATGTAGTGGGCGTCGGCCGAGCCTTCGAGGCCGTGCAGCAGGACCAGGGTCGGATGCGAGGCCGGCGCCTCCTGCCAATGGCACTTCGCCAGGACGCGCGTGTCCGGCGCCACGTCGAACAGCCGGGCCTCCGGCTCGGGCAGCGACGCGAACCGGCGCCACGAGGCCCACGAGGCGACGGTCATCAGGTGGCCGTTGGCGAGCCACCGCGGCGGCTGGTAGGGCTCAAGACTCAAGGCTCAAGGCTCAGGGAAACAGGCTCGAGGCTCAGGGCTCAGGCACGGCCTCGAGCCTTGAGCCTTGAGTCTTGAGCCTTCTTCTCAGTAGACTACGCACGCCCGCCCTACGCAAGGAGTCGTCATGCGTTCGTTCCGCGCGATGTTGATGGTGCTGCTCACCCTGGCCCTGACGGCGGCGACGTTCGCCTCGCCCCAGGACAAGACGCCGGCCCGGTCGAAGGCGCCCGCGGCCAAGCCCAAGGCGCCCGCGGCCTCCCCGGCCGACGCCAGGCTCGACGCGCTCAAGCGCGACCTGGCGGCCGAGATCGACGGCATGCAGGGCCTGACGCAGCAGATGGTGGACATGCTGTTCAGCTTCGCCGAGCCCGGCTTCCAGGAATTCGAGACCAAGAAGTACTGCACGGGGATCCTCCGGAGCCGCGGCTTCACGATCGAAGAGGACGTGGCCGGCATCCCGAGCGGCTGGACGGCGCGCTGGGGCTCGGGCAAGCCGGTGATCGCCCTCGGCTCGGACGTGGACAGCCTGCTCGGCACGTCGCAGAAGCCGGGCCTGCCTTACCACGCGCCCTTCATCGAGGGGGCGCCCGGCCACGGCGAGGGGCACAACACCGGCATCCCGCTCAGCATCACGGCGGCGCTCGCCCTCAAGGCGGTGATGGAGCGCGAGCACATCCCCGGCACGATCCTCGTCTGGCCGGGCATCGCCGAGGAGCTGCTGGGCGGCAAGGCGCAGTTCGCCAAGGCGGGCGTGTTCAAGGACGTGGACATCTGCCTCTTCTCGCACATCGCGTCGGGGATGGGCGTCTCCTGGGGCGCGGGCGGCGGGACCGGGGCGGTGTCGGTCGAGTACACCTTCAAGGGCCAGAGCGCCCACGCCGCCGCCGTGCCGTGGCTCGGCCGCAGCGCGCTCGACGCCGTGGAGCTGATGGACACCGGCTGGAACTACCGCCGCGAGCACCTCCGGCTGTCGCAGCGGTCGCACTACGTCATCACCGACGGCGGCGGCCAGCCGAACGTCGTCCCGCCGACAGCGAGCGTGTGGTACTACTTCCGGGAGATCGACTACCCGCACATCAAGGACATGTGGGCCGCCGGCAACAGCGTGGCCGAAGGGGCCGCGATGATGACCGGGACCACCGTCTCGTGGCGGCTGCTCGGGTCGGCCTGGCCGCAGCACATGAACAAGGTCGTCGCCGAGACGATGTACGGGAACATCGAGAAGGTCGGGATGCCGAAGTGGAGCGAGGCGGACCAGGCCTTCGCCCGGATCGTCCAGCGCGCCATGAAGGTGCGCGAGACGGGGCTGGCCACCGAGGTCGGCCGGCTCGGCGGCCCGGTGCGCCCCGAGGACAACACCGGCGGCGGGTCGGACGACATCGGCGACGTGTCGTGGTCGGTGCCGACGGTGACGCTGCGCTACCCGGGCAACATCCCGGGGATGACCGGCCACCACTGGTCGAGCGCCATCGCCGAGGCCACGCCCGTGGCGCACAAGGGCGTGACGGCCGGCGCGAAGGTCGAGGCCCTCACGGCCGCCGACTTCCTGCTGCGGCCGGAGCTGGTGCGCCAGGCGTGGGACTACTTCCGGACCGTGCAGGAGCAGGAGACCCGGTACGAGCCGTTCCCCGGGGACCGGGACAAGCCGGCCACCTGGCTGAACGAGAAGCTGATGCAGCAGTACCGGCCGGAGATGAAGACGTTCTACTACGACCCGGCGAAGTACAAGACGTACCTCGAACAGCTCGGGATCCCGTACCCGCCGGAGGGTCCGGCGAAGCACTGAGGATTCCGGCAGCCGCGGCGAACGACCATGCCCCACACGTTGTCTGCCGACCGCGATCTCGGGACGGTTGAGGGTGACGGGCGGCGGCGCACGCTCGCCGAGCAGGAGCTCGTCAACAGCCTCGGCTGGCTGGTGGCGATGCGGTGGGTGGCCGGCGCCGCGGTGGTGGCGGCCGCCGTCGCGGCAGCCGACCTGCTCTCGCTGCCGGTGCCCGAGGCGCCGCTGGTCGGCGTGGGGATCTTCATCCTGGCCTACAACGCGGCGCTGCGCTGGTGGCTGGGACGGATCCCGCCCGACTCGATGGCCACCTACGCGCTCTTCGCCCGCGTGCAGATCGGGCTCGACTGGCTGGGGATGACCGTCCTGACGGCGCTCTCGGGCGGCATCGAGAGCCCGATCATCATCTTCTTCCTGTTCCACATCTCGATCGCCGCCCTGCTGCTGCCGCACACCCGGGCGTACCTGCAGGTGGCGCTCGCGCCGGCGCTGGTCGCGATGGTCACGCTGCTCGAGTACGTCGGGATCACGCCGCACGTCGCCCTGTTCGGGGCCCCGCGCTACCGCGACCCGGTCTACATCGCGAGCGTGCTGTCGTTCTTTACGGCCGCCTGCTTCATGCTCGCCTACTTCTGCGTGGCGATCTCGGTGCGCCTCAGGCGCCGCGAGAAGGAGGTCGGCGGCCTCTACGAGAGCGTGCGGGACTCCACCTCGTCGCTCGACCTGCAGACGGTCCTCAACCGGCTGGTCGAGTCGGCGACCCGGGTGCTCGACTGCAAGGGGGCGGCCATCCGGCTGCTCGACCCGGTGCGCAAGCAGGTCGCGTTCGCGGCCACCTACGGCCTGAGCGACGAGTACCTGAGCCGGGTGCCGCAGGAGTTCACCAGCGCCCGCCTCGACCAGGCCACACTGGCCGGCGAGCCGCTGTTCGTCAAGGACGCCACCGAGGACCCGCGGATCTGGAACCAGAACCGGGTGCGGGAGGAGGGCATCGAGTCGATGCTCTCGGTGCCGCTCTCGGGCAAGAGCGGCCCGCTCGGCGTGCTGCGCGCGTACGGCGCCGAGGGGCACCGCTTCACCGAGGAGGACGCCGCGTTCCTCGAACTGGTGGCCGCGCACGGCGTGGTGGCGATCGAGAACGCGCAGGCCTACCGGATGCTCGAGGAGATGGACCGCGAGAAGTCGCGGTTCGTCAGGACGGCGACGCACGAGCTGCGGTCGCCGATCAACGTCACCGAGAGCCTGCTGACCGCGCTGGCCAAGGGCTACGCGGGGCAGCTGCCGCCCGAGCACGTCGAGGTCGTCGAGCGGGCGCTCAAGCGCGTGCAGGCCCTCAAGTCGCTCGTCAACGACCTGCTGGATCTCGCCGCGGGCAAGGCGCTGGCCAAATCGACCGAGCGGCGCCGCGTGGCGCTCGGCTCGGTCGTCGACGAGGTGTGCGAGCGCCTGCAGACGCGGGCCGCCGGCAAGGGGCTCACGCTCTCGACCGACATCGCGCCGACGCCGCTCCACGTCATGGCCGACCCGGGCGACCTCGACCGGCTCGTGACCAACCTGGTGAGCAACGCGGTCAAGTACACGGTGAAGGGCGGCGTCACCGTCACGCTCGCCGCCGACGGGGCGAGCGCCAGGCTGGCCGTCGCCGACACCGGGATCGGCATCCCGGCCGAGAGCCTGCCGAACCTGTTCCAGGAGTTCTACCGCGCCCGGAACGCCCGGGCGCTCGACGAGGCCGGCACCGGTCTCGGCCTGACCATCGTCCGCGACCTGGTGGACCGCTACGGCGGGCGGATCGGCGTCGAGAGCCGGGAGGGCGAGGGGACGACGGTCACGGTGACGCTGCCGGTTGCGCCAGGCCCCCCGACCAGCTAGAATGGCTTCGTGTGCGGCGGGGCAGCTTGCTTGTGCCTCGCTTCACAAGCCCGCCAGTTGCCTCCACGTCGGCGCCGCGTACCCGCCGATTGCCTGCGGCCTCGTCTTTCCGCGCCGGGATCGTGCGCCCCGGCTCGCCGAACCCGACCCGAGAGAGGGACCACGCATGGCCAAGATTCTGATCGTGGACGACGACCCGGACATCACCTTCACCACCGGGCTGTTCCTCAGGCAGGCGCAGCACGAGGTGCTGACGGCGTCCAACCGCGCCGAAGGCATGCAGGCCATCGAGGACCGCCACCCGGACCTGATCATCCTCGACGTGATGATGGAGGAGGCCGACGACGGGATCGCGATGGCCCAGGAGCTGCGCCGCCAGGGGTGCGACACGCCGATCCTGATGCTGACCAGCGTGGGCCGGGTGACCGGCTTCACGTACGACGGGGACCGGGAGCTGGTGCCGGTGGACGCCTTCTTCGACAAGCCGATCCAGCCGGACCTGCTGCTCGAGAAGGTCAACGAGTTGCTCGCCAGGTGACAGGGGGACACGACGATGCTAGTAGGGCAGCAGCAGCGACTGCAGGATGACATCCGGGAGATCGTCGCGCAGCTCGGGCGGGACCGCAGCGCGCTCATCCCGGTGCTGCAGGAGCTGCAGAAGAGGCACGCGACCGTGTCGGACTTCGCCATGCAGGTCGTGGCGGACGAACTGGGCCTCCACCCGGCCGAGGTGTACGGCGTCACGTCGTTCTACGCCTTCCTGCGCCAGCCGGCGCAGGGGCGGTTCGTCTTCCGCCTGTGCCGGACGCTCTCCTGCGAGTTCGAGGGGAAGTCGCGCGTCGCGCGGCAGCTCGAGAACGACCTGGGGATCGGCTTCGGCCAGGCGACGCCGGACGGCCGCTTCGGACTCGAGTGGGCGAGCTGCCTGGGCCTGTGCGACCAGGGGCCGGCGCTGCTCGTCAACGAGCGCGTCTACACGCGGGTGACGCCCGAGCGGGTGCACGAGATCATCGACGAGTGCCGGCGCACCTTCGGCGCCCACGCGCGCCAGGCCGGGCACTCCCAGGTGGAGGGCGGGTTGTCATGATGATCGCCGACAGCAAGAGGACGCCGTTGACCTTCGACAGCGTGGAGCCGGAGTCGGGCCTCCGCGCGGCGCTCGCGATGGGCCGCGCCGACATCATCGGCGAGATCGGCGCGAGCAACCTGAGGGGGCGCGGCGGCGCGGGCTTCCCGACCGGCACGAAGTGGAACCTGGCGGCGGCCGCCCGGGTCAGGGCCGGCGGCGCGAAGTACGTGGTGTGCAACGCGGACGAGGGCGAGCCGGGCACGTTCAAGGACCGGGTGCTCCTCGCCGCGCACGCCGACATGGTGTTCGAGGGGATGACGATCGCGGCGCGCGCCATCGGCGCGGCGATCGGGATCCTGTACCTGCGCAGCGAGTACGTCTACCTGCGGCCGCACCTCGAGGCGGTGCTCGCGCGGCGCCGGGACGAGCACCTGCTCGGGGCCGATATCGGGGGCCTCGCCGGCTTCACGTTCGACATTCATGTCCACATGGGCGCGGGCGCCTATGTCTGCGGCGAGGAAACGGCACTCATCGAATCGCTCGAAGGCTACCGCGGCGAGCCGCGCAACCGTCCCCCGTTCCCCGTGGACACCGGCTTCCAGGGCCAGCCCACCGTCGTCAACAACGTGGAGACGTTCGCCTGGGTCGTCTGCATCCTGAGCCGGGGCGCCGGCTGGTTCAAGGCGACCGGCACCGGCAAGTCCGCCGGGTACAAGCTGCTCAGCGTGTCGGGCGACTGCCGCGAGCCCGGCGTCTACGAGGCGCCGCTCGGCCTCACCGTCGCCGAGCTGCTCGCGAGGGTCGGCGGCGAGGGGGCCAAGGCCGTGCAGGTCGGCGGGGCGTCCGGCGTGTGCGTGCCCGCCTCGGAGTTCGGCCGGCGCATCGCCTTCGAGGACGCGTCCACCGGCGGGTCGATCATCGTCATCGGGCCCGATCGGGACATGCTCGCCGTCGCGCGGAACTTCATGGAGTTCTTCGTGGAGGAGTCGTGCGGCCAGTGCACGCCGTGCCGCGCCGGCAACGCGAAGCTGCTCGAGGGCGTGGAGCGGCTGGAGCGCGGCGAGTGCTCCACCGGCCACCTCCAGGAACTGCTCGCCCTCGCCGAGACGATGCAGCTCGCCTCCAAGTGCGGGCTGGGGCAGTCGAGCTCCAACGCGTTCGTCTCGATCGTGAGGCATTTCCGGAACGAGATCATGGGCCGCGCGCTGGCCCACTGAGCCCATCGCAGGACTGAGGCGGAGAATCCACCATGAGCGCTGAGATCAAGCAGGACGCCGGGTGCTCGCGCGCGCCGGTCAGCCAGAAGCCGCAGAAGGCGCGGCCGAGCGCCGGCGAGGCCGTCGGGTACATCGGCGGACTGGTGTCGGTCACCATCGACGGCAAGGAGCACCGCGTGCCGCTCGGCACGACGATCCTCGACGCCGCCCGGCAGCTCGGCATCCGCATCCCGACCCTCTGCCATCACCCCGACCTCTGCGTGGCGGGCGTCTGCCGCGTCTGCGTCGTCGAGGTGGAGAACCAGCGGACGCTGCAGGCGGCCTGCGCCTACCCGGTGACGGCGCCGATCACGGTCCGCACGCACACGGCCAAGGTCCGGCAGGCCCGCCGCCACGTGATCGACCTGCTGCTGTCCACCCATTACGGCGAGTGCTACAGCTGCAAGCGCAACAACAACTGCGAGCTG